>CAMWXA010000069.1 GCA_947178035.1 uncultured Lachnospiraceae bacterium
ATACTGGTCCGTCCGTACAGATTCTCGCATTATTTACATGGGAATGCTGATCGGCCTCCCTCGTTTTCACAACACAGCCAAGACACGCGCCGACCCCACACGCCATCCGCTCCTCCAGAGAGATGTACGCCTCGATGCCTTTTTCTGCAGCATACTTTTTAATTGCCCGAAGCATTGGCAGCGGACCGCAGGCAAAAATAACATCTGCTTCAAGTCCCTCTGCTTCGATGGCATTCATGACATTCCCTTTTGTGCCGACGCTGCCGTCCTCTGACGCAATATGAACTGGCACATATTTCGCCAAATCCTCCGCCAAAAAAAGCGCTTTGTCCCGATAACCGACAATTGCATCAACCGACGCTGCATTCCGAACTGCCTTTGCAAGTGCGAGCATGGGCGGAATGCCGATACCGCCGCCCATCAGAAAAAGGCGTTTTCCCTCCGCTTTTTCCAGCGGAAAACCATTTCCAAGTGTTCCGAGAATATCCACGCGGTGACCAGCCATGTACCTCGAAAATTCCGCTGTCCCTTTTCCAGCCACGCGGTATACAATACGCAGTCTGTCGTTTGTGATATCTGTCTCGCAGATGCTGATCGGCCGCGGCAAGAGCGCCGACTGATCCTGTGTATACACACTGATAAACTGACCTGGCTTTGCCTGCTGCGCCAATGTCGTATTGATCCACATATCATAGACTCCCGGCGCAATCTGCTTCTGCATGTAAACCGTGGCGGATTCTTTCCTTTTCTGTTCCATATATCATTCTCTCCTTCACTTTCTTCGACGTAATGTCACATTTATCATATCACAAATCTGCAGCTTATCAACACCTTGTATCGAAACAACTTTGTAAAGCATAAAGACAGGGCTGCTTTTCACGCCCCATCTGATTTTGGCACAATTTTATTACAGTTCCTGACAATCGTATTATTGTAAAGCTGCATGAAAATCTGCTTAAGAAAAACTACCCCGCCAGCGTATCGGCAATACTGCTGGCAGGGCAGCTCTCACCCCTGTGTATAACGTGACAAAAACTGCTTTGTACGTTCTTCCCTCGGATTCTCTATAACAGCCATGGGGAACCCTTGTTCCACGATATACCCGTCATCCATAAAGATCACATAATCCGCAACATCTCGCGCAAATGCCATTTCATGTGTAACGATGATCATCGTGGTATCTTTGTCAGCAAGCTCCCTGATTACGCGCAGAACCTCTCCTGTCAGCTCTGGATCCAGCGCAGAAGTCGGCTCATCAAAGCAGAGAATATCTGGTGTGAGCGCCAAAGCACGGGCAATCGCAACCCGCTGACACTGTCCTCCAGAAAGCTGATGCGGATAGTTTTCCATCCTGTCGCCAAGCCCCATCTGGAGCAGCAGCTCTTTTGCATGCTCTTCAATCGCAAGATTCATTTCTTTTTTGTGCGTTTTGTAGTCATCCGCCTCCTTTGCAAGAAGCTGCCCCGCAAGCATTACGTTTTGCAGTGCGGTATATTGTGGAAACAAATGAAAGGATTGGAATACAAGACCGAAGTGAAGCCGCTTTTTTCGGATCTCACTTTCCTTCCTTGTGTCCCGATTCTCTGAATCGAACAGTATTTCCCCATTTACACGGATACGCCCAGTGTCTGGCTTTTCCAAGAAGTTCAGACAGCGCAAGAGTGTTGTCTTGCCGCTTCCCGAAGATCCGATGATGGATATTGTCTGCCCCTTTTCCATTGAGAAGCTGATATCTTTTAATACTTGTGTTCTTTCAAATGTTTTCTGAATATGTTCCACCTCTAAAATCGGCATTTTCCTACGCCTCCTCTCTTATTTAAAGTAATCAAGCCTTTTCTCAAGATATCCTAATAGAACTGTCAGGATGCCATTGCACACAAGATAGTATACCGCTGTAAAGAACAAAGGCCATATAGCACCTGAGATTCCCTGCGAGCCTTTCATGAATGCCTGTCCGGCCCATATGATTTCCTGCAGTGCAATGATACGCGCAAGAGAGGTATCTTTTACCAGTGTAATAATCTCGTTGGACATCGGCGGAACAATTCGTTTGATCATCTGGAGAAGCTTTACTTTGACAAATATCTGCCGCTTTGTCATGCCAAGCACAAGTCCTGCCTCTGTCTGACCAACCGGAATCGACTGGATGCCACCGCGGTAAATCTCAGAAAAATAACACGCGTAATTCAAAATAAACGAGACACTGGCAGCAAGAAAACGTCCACTTTCGCCGCCGCCCCATATCGGATTGTGCAGCACAAGCCCCGGAAAATAGTAAATAATCAGCAGCTGAATCATAAGAGGTGTACCACGTATAATCCAAACAAGGATTTTTGAGAAATACCGCAAAGGTCCAAAATGGGACATTGACCCGAATGCAATAACCAATCCGAGCGGGAATGCGCCTGTCAGCGTGACAAAAAACAGCTTTAGTGTCTGCAAAAATCCAATATTTAGTGAACGGATCACAATCGGAAACTGTTCCATAATAAGTTGCATATCAATCCTCCACACCGCCCCAGCGGCTCCAACAATAACAATGAACAATCAATAAGGGCATCCCAAGCTGTATTTTGAGACACCCTTATCCCATTTTGAAACGATGAAAGCTCACATCTTACTGCTCTACAACAGCAGCCTGAACACCATATTTCTCAGCAATCCCAAGCATGCTGCCATCCTGATAGCTTGCGGTAAAGAAGTCGTTCAGGGCAGCGGCCAGATCAGAACCCTTTCGGAATCCGACGCCATACTCCTCATCATTTAACCCGATTGTATATGTCAGATCCGCGTACCCGGTGCCTTCCCCAACCATGGCTGCAGCCATCAGGGAATCAATGATTGCTGCGTCAGAAGTTCCTGCGGCAACCTCCATCAGCGCATCGGACTGCGCTTTGACAGGTGTGTGTGGAAGTTCAAGCGCTATAGCCTGCTGCTCGCCGGCACTGCCTGCCTCAACTGCAAAATTGTACTGTGAAAGATCTGATTTCTCCTGGAAGTTGTCTGCCTGATCAGACGGTACTACGATCACCTGTGCGTTATTGCAGTATGGCCTGGAGCATTCCATAGCTCCTGTAACTTCGGCAGTCAGTGTCATACCATTCCATACACAATCAATCGTCTTTCCTTCAAGCTCCAGGATCTTATTGTCCCAGTCAATTTCAATAAATTCAACAGCTACACCAAGGCTTTCTGCAAATGCTTTCGCCATATCAGCGTCAAAACCAATCCATTCACCGCTCTCATCTTTGTAATCCATCGGTTCAAAATCGGTGATTCCCACAACAAGTGTCCCTTTTCCCTTGACATAGTCAAGATCTGATGCCGAATTCTGTACTTCTGCGTTGTCTGATTCTGGCACCGGTGTGGATTCAGATGCGGTGCTCTGCTCTGTCTGGGCACTTTCTGTCTGTGCACTTTCTGTCTGCACAGTGGATGCCGTATCATCACCCGCTGATGCCGCCGGCGCATCGGAGCTGCCACAGCCTGCAAGCGTTACAGATAACATAAGGGCTGTAGTAACTGCCATAGCCATTGTCATTAATTTTTTCATAATAATCCTCCATTCTTTCCATTTTATAGAAATCTCCACGCAAATGTTAATCCCTGGCTGCATTTTTGCGGAATGGAACATTTGCGTTTCTCAATTCATGCACATCACTATGTTAGCAGTTTAACGAGCTAAAGTCAAGAGAATTGCATTGGTACACATAAAAATGAGCGCCACCATCGAGATGACGCCCTCATTTTTTCGTTTTGCACTATTTCAAAAATGTTTTCACCTGCTCATACACACCCTTGGCATCAAGTTTGTACTTCTCAACAAGAGCAGCCGCGGAACCGGACTCGCCAAATGTATCCTGCATGCCAATCTTGCAGACAGGTGCCGGATATGATTTGCAGAGTGCATCACATACTGCACTTCCCAGCCCGCCAATCACAGAATGCTCCTCGGCAGTAACTACCTTACCGGTCTTCTTCGCAGAATTGATGATAATCTCCTCGTCAAGCGGCTTGATTGTACAGATGTTGATCACTTCTGCGCTGATTCCATCCTTCTCAAGCATCTCGGCTGCGCCAAGTGCAGAGTCCACACAGATACCAGTCGCCACGATAGTGACATCCTGTCCTTCTCTCACAACAGTTCCTTTTCCAATCTCAAACTTGTAATCTGGTCTGTCGTTAATGACAGGAACTGCCGCACGCCCAAAACGGATATAGACAGGCCCCTCGTACTCCACTGCCGCGCGCACTGCCGCCTTCGCCTCGACATCATCTGCCGGACACATAACAACCATGCCAGGAATCGTGCGCATCAGCGCAATATCTTCGTTACACTGATGGGACGCTCCGTCCTCTCCTACCGTAATCCCTGCATGAGTCGCACCAATCTTGACATTCAGATGCGGATATCCAATAGAGTTTCTCACCTGCTCAAAGGCACGTCCTGCTGCGAACATCGCAAAAGAACTCATAAACGGAATCTTGCCTGTCAAAGACAATCCGGCTGCGATGCCTGTCATATTGCACTCGGCAATGCCACAGTCAATATGTCTTTCCGGAAACGCCTTCTTAAACACACCTGTCTTGGTTGCTGCAGCGAGGTCAGCGTCAAGAACAACTAAATTTGGGTTTTCTTTTCCAATCTCAACGAGGGCATTGCCATAGCTCTCTCTTGTTGCTACTTTTTTAATATCTGCCATTTTCTTTCTCCCTTCTGCGCTCACGCCAACTGCTGTGCTATCTTCTCTAAATCTGCCATAGCAACTGCATACTCCTCATCGTTTGGAGCCTTGCCGTGCCAGTCCACATTTCCTTCCATGAACGATACACCCTTGCCTTTCAGGGAATGCGCAATGATCGCTGTCGGCATGCCCTTGGTTTCCCGCGCTTCCTTGAATGCTGCGCGAATCTGATCAAAATCATGCGCGTCTGCGAGGTTGATCACATGGAAATTAAACGCCTCAAACTTCTTGTCAATCGGATATGGTGAACATACGTCCTCAATCTTGCCGTCAATCTGCAAGCCGTTATTGTCCACGATCACGCAGAGGTTGTCAAGCTTTCTGTGTCCTGCAAACATGGAGGCCTCCCATACCTGGCCCTCCTCAAGCTCGCCGTCGCCGAGCAATGTGTACACTCTGTAGTCAGCGTTTGACATCTTTGCTCCAAGCGCCATACCACAAGCTACAGAGATTCCCTGTCCAAGGGAACCAGATGACATATCAACACCTGGGATATGCTGCATGCATGGATGCCCCTGCAGATAAGAACCAAGCTTCCGCAAAGTCACTAAGTCCTCAACCGGAAAATATCCACGGTTTGCCAGTGTTGCGTACAGTCCCGGCGCCGTGTGCCCCTTTGAGAGAACAAAACGATCTCTGTCCGCCTTCTGCGGATCCTTTGGATCAATGTTCATCTCCTCGAAATAAAGGTACGTATAGATATCTGCCGCCGATAATGAGCCGCCCGGGTGACCAGCTTTTGCCGCATGCACACCTGTAACGATACCCTTACGAACTTCATTTGCCATTTTTTGAAGCTCCAAATTTGTCATTGCTTATTCCTCCATTTATTATAAAATTTTTTCTATCTCTTTCTTGTATGAAATGAACCTTTTCTCTTCCATTTCTTCATCAGTCATGCCTTTGCACAATCCCCATTCCTCTTCACGCAGGTTCTTTGTGCAGACCTTCTTTTGATACACACGCTTTCCCGACAATTCCGGGAAGCTTTCTGATATCCTCCACCTCAAACGCGCCATGCTCCTGGTAACATACATCTTTACTCTAAGCATTCAATTCCTCATAAAAAGTCTGTCACAGAGGCAAAAACATATCCCAAATATCCTCCAGCGGATTCCTGCTCCTATAAATACTTTCTTCCACTTTATATATGCGGAAGTGGAGCGCTTATCGTACAGATATATCTGAATATTTTCATTTCCTATGCCTCAAAACCTTCTAATATGTAAAATCATCTGTGCACTTATTAAGATACCATAAAACATATCATTCGTAAATGCATAAACTTGGAAAGAGTCCCCTGCTAATTATGTATTTCGTTATTATTCACGCCCCGCTCATGGCAATCTTACTCTACTTTATTACCATAGTATGCGTTGGCACCGTGCTTCCTGTAATAGTGTTTGTCCTGAATGCGCTGTGGCGCTGGCTCCACATCCTTGTCTAACTGCTCTGTGAAAAGCGCCATCTTTGCAACTTCCTCCAGAACGACTGCGTTGTGCACAGCCTCTTTGGCGTCCTTACCCCAGGCGAAAGGACCATGGTTCTTACAGAGTACTGCGGGGACTGCCATGACATCCTTATCCTTGAACGTTTCTATAATCAGCGTTCCCGTGTTCTTCTCATATCCCTCGTCAATCTCCTCCTGTGTCAGCACGCGCGCGCAGGGTATCTCGCCATACATATAATCCGCGTGTGTCGTACCATAGCAGGGAATACTTCTGCCTGACTGTGCCCAGCTTGTTGCATAAGTGCTGTGCGTATGGACAATGCCTCCGATCTCAGGAAATTCCTTGTATAGCTCCAGATGTGTCGGGGTGTCCGAGGAAGGATTGTACTTTCCCTCCACTTTATTTCCATTTAAGTCCATGACGACCATATCCTCTGGCTTTAACAGATCATAATCGACACCGCTCGGCTTGATGACAAACAACCCGCTTTCCCTGTCAATAGCGCTCACATTGCCCCATGTGAACGTTACAAGACCATACTTGGGTAAATCCATATTTGCTTCATATACTTTTTTCTTTAATTCCTCTAACATTAAACTTTCCTCCATCTATACACAGCGTAAATCCTTTTCTGCCATTCTTCTGGCCTATCCCTCAAAATTGTTCGAAATTATCTGTTCCTTCATGGCTCCATATACCTCAGCAGGCACAAGTTTTTCAGGAACACAGCAAACGGATTCTACAATAGTCATCGCAGGTTCCGCAGACAATCCTTAATTATTCCCTGTGCTGTCAACTGCTGCGCGCTCAATCGCAAGTCCTTTCTTATAGCGCTCAATAAATGTCTCAAATCCTGCCACATCCTTTGCATCCGGCTCCACACGCACAGACTCCTCGCCTGCAAACACTTTGTTGTTCAGATAATCGCTGAGTGTCTCGTCCGCATCCTTCTGCATCATATAATTTGCAAGGACTGCGATACCCCATGCACCGCCTTCTCCTGCAGTTTTCATGACAGACACGGGCACATTGACAGCTGCTGCCACTATCTTTTGTCCAACCCCCTCTGTCTTGAACAGACCGCCGTGGCCGAGAAGCTCATCAAGCGTGACATTTTCCTGCTTGAATAAGATATCCATGCCAATCTTGATCGCGCCAAGCGCTGTGAACAGATGGACACGCATGAAGTTTGCTAGGTTGAACTTCGCATCAGGAGTCCTCACAAAGAGAGGCCGCCCCTCCTCAAATCTGGTCACATGCTCACCTGAGAAATAGCCGTATGCCAGAAGTCCGCCGCAGTCCGCATCGCCCTCAAGCGCCTTTCTGTAAAGCGTCCCGTAGAGCTCGTTCATGTCCACCTCATGCCCCATCGTCTCCTCAAATTCTCTGAACAGATTCACCCACGCATTCAGGTCCGAAGTACAATTATTGCAGTGAACCATCGCCACGAGACTTCCATCCGGGGTCGTCACCAAGTCTAACTCATCATACGATTTTGACAGATCTTTCTCGAGAACTGCCATCGCAAACACAGAAGTTCCCGCTGAAATATTTCCGGTGCGCTGTGCCACGCTGTTTGTTGCAACCATACCTGTACCGGCATCGCCCTCAGGTGGACACATCGGGATGCCCGCCTGCAGAGTACCTGTCACGTCGAGGAGTTTTGCGCCTGCCTCTGTCAATGTACCTGCCTTGTCCCCGGAAACCAATACCCTGGGCATGATGTCTGCAAGCTTCCATGAAAAATTTTTGTCTGCGGCAGTCTCGTCAAACTGTGCGATCATCCGCTCGTTAAAGCACTTTTTGTCGATATCGATCGGGAACATACCTGACGCCTCGCCAACGCCGAGCACTTTCTCACCGCTCAGCTGCCAGTGAATGTAGCCCGCAAGCGTCGTAAAAAAGTTCACTTTCCCGACATGATCCTCACCGTTCAAGATCGCCTGATACAAATGTGCGATACTCCATCTCTGTGGAATGTGATAGCCAAAAAGCGCTGTGAGCTTCTCACTCGCCTCCTGCGTGATCGTATTTCTCCATGTCCTAAAGGGTACTAAGAGTTCGTCTTCCTTGTCAAATGCCATATACCCATGCATCATGGCACTGAAACCGAGTGATCCGAGTGTCGTGATTTGCGTAGAATACTTCTCCTGTACAGACTTAGCCAAATCCTGATAACAGTCCTGAAGTCCTTTCCAGATCGCGTCAAGACTATAAGTCCAGATATTGTTTACCAGCTGATTCTCCCAGTCGTGATTTCCGATGGCAAGCACTTCATGGTTTTCATCGATCAATACCGCCTTGATTCTGGTCGAACCAAACTCAATCCCAAGTGCAGTCCTGCCGTTTTCAATCGCATTTTTTGCATCAAGTCCCATAATTTGTAACCTCCTACCTGTTTGGATAACATTATAAAACCGCTTTGTGACCATCCACACTTGAATTGTCACAACACTTTCCTATATCGTCATTATAACAATAAGCCTGCTCTATTGCAAGCTATTGTTTACTCATGCCTAAAATATTTTAGCTTTAACAAAAATCATCTGCGCGATGATGAAACCATCGATTAACAGTAGGTGAAGCATGTTCTTCCAAATCTAAGCCGATCCCCGGGCTCTAAAGCAACGGACTGATTTAATCCTAAAAGCACTCCATTCCGCACGGTTCCATTTGTTGAATTGAGATCGCATACATAAACCCTGCCATCACGTTCTTCGAATCGCGCATGCATCTTGCTGACAGATGTATCATTGATAACAACGTCTGATACATCCGCAAGCTTTCCGACCGTCATGGGAAGCCTGTCCAGTGGAATATTGACTTCCTTACCCTTAATGCGGCCGCATAATACTCGTTCCTCAACAATCCCATCTCCTAAAAACACAGTCTCACTGTAGGACTTGCTATTTGAAAGTTCACTGCCTGGCTGTATATTATCTTCTTTACATTGAATCGGATCTGTGTGATGCGAAAGGCTTTGCGGCTGGCTGTTATCATATCTGCGGCTCTTACACGTATTTTCAGCCAATGTATAATAATCTACATTTTCACAGTCTTCGTTTTCATCCAGCAATTCTACTGTGCTATCCTGTCTTCTTTTTTTGATATAGCATGAAAAAAATAAGGCAGCTGCGGCCATCGCCATTCCCATCGCCCCATATAGATACAGTTCTCCGTTTCCTCCAAGTTTAAATTGGGGAAGCATATGCGTTCCTAGTACTATTCCTCCTGCGCACAGTGACACCAAAACGCAAAAAATCCCTCCAAGCAAATCCTTCCTATATTTTATACTCTGTTGTGACAGATTTTCCACTGACTCTACCTCTTCCTCCTCTTCGCAGGAATATGCCGCATAGCACTTTTGCAGCTCTGCATTTTCCTGGACATCTGTTTGATTTGAGAGATTGCAGTGTGTCAATGATTTCCGGTTACTATCCTCGCTTTTCCTTTCAAAGGAGGACGTGTACAAGGAAACAAAATCATCCTGTACAGAATCCTTCTTCTTATGTTCCATATTGACAATGACATGTCCCATCATGCTTCCAATCTCACTGATGACATAATTGGGATTTCTAGTATAGCGATAAATCTGATAACTAGTCATCACTGCCCGCTCATCCGTATGATCAATCCTAGTGAGAAGTTCATCGATAAATTCCGCAAACGATTGTCTCACATCCCCCTCATAATCTGGGTAACAGACGAAATATGGTTCCGTCTTCTCCACATCAATATAAATCATCTCTGCTTTCATGATAATCTGTGACCCGTCAAGCAGATACTCCTCCAGCCTGTCAAAAAGGCTCACACACCCTGACAGCAGCTGCCTCAGCGCATCATACCGGATTTCCACTTTTTCATAAAGCCTGTCCAGCGATTGAAGCGAATTGATCTCATAATAGTAGCAGCTCTCTTTGTTAATCAGCCTATGAGTGACAGGCAACAGCCCTGGAATGCGATTTTCCAGAAGCATTTTTGTGCGGTAATCCTCACTATTCTCACCGCTTTTGCCGAAAAAGCTGCATTTACTCAGTATCATGTAATTGTGATTCATACTCCTCTCGAAGCTGATTTCGGGCATTGTTTCTTTCATGCCAAACCTCCATATTTTTATATTCTTACTCTTTTACCAACTCATTCCAGATCCTGAAGTCGCGGATTGTCCTTGCTGTCCGAAACCGCTGCGCACTCCTGCTGATGTTGAGTGCCATGTCTATCCCGGAAACATACTCACCAAGCCATGTGACAAAAGGCATATTCACAACGCAGTGATAGGTCACTGTAACACTTCTGGCATCAACCGACACATCATAGCTAAAATCATGTATGGCAAAAAGTTTGTCCTCAGCAAGCCTTGCCGCCGCTATGCGTGCCGCCGACTCCGCTTCCTCCGCCGTCCTGAAATGACTGCCTGCCCCCCGAAGTGCTGCCTCATATGCACTGTGCTCCATAACACACCTGTCATAACTGTAAAATGCCAAAAAGATCATCATTACAGTAAAAAGCATCGTCAGCGGCAGAATCAAAGAAGCCTCCACCGTAAAATATGCTGCCTCCCACCGTTTTTTTACAAAATGACACATAACAAGTACCCCGCAAATATCGCTGGTAAAAACGGTAGTCTTGTCTGTCTTCCCCCTTTTCTGAAAAACAAAACAACAACCGCAGCGATGCACATCACAAAAGAAGCGGCAAAAACCACAAGAAGGCATTTTCGTGCACCTAATGCAATCCCCACTGCGGCAATCACAATGCCGTCTCCCTTTCCAATCTGCTCCCTTGTCGCAATCGATATCCCGATTGCACACAGTCCAACTGCCAGTCCTCCGAATGCGTCCAGCACACCAAAATTCTTTTTGAAAGGTACTGCGATACAACACACTAACAGCAAGGCCAGTAGCATTCCTCTGCTAATCTGTCTTTTTTTCATATCAATAATTCCCGCCATAAACAACAATATTCCAATCACTGCCATCACCACTTTGTAATAAATTAACTGCACTTCTAAACTCCTCCTCTATCTCCTACTCTTTTGGTATTAGAGCGTGTTTGAAAAATGCTCTAATATACTGTAATTTCTTTACACCTTTTCTCCTGCCTGGTAAATGTCAAATGTCACTTGTTTCTTTCCATCGGCGTATGTAATACATTGTATATTTTGTCATGGCATATTATGTTCCTATCCGATTTCCTGACAATCCCCAATGTATATCTTTACCATCATTTCTCAACCACACTTGCTGCATGCTCCCCTGTCGCCAGCATCCGATATCGGCACAGCCATAACCGTCCGCTTCAGCCCACTACAGCCAAGCGTTGCATGATATCTGTTTCCATAATCTGTAATATAGACTATAGCACCACAGAAATCCCCACACTCCTCACAGGGATAATATTTACTTCCACCCTGATTTCTCTGTTCGTCCAGAAGGCTCCTGTCCACCGCCACAATAGAAAGCTTTAGATAACTGCACCCTCTTGAACAATGATACACGCTCCCATTCGGTGTAATGTATACAATTCTCTCCTCCGCAGTGCTGCCAGCACCATACATCGCATTGTCATACCCGGTCCATGCCCTTGTGCGCATTCTGCTGTACAAAGTACGTGATTGATATCCAACCACTGCTGCTGGTGGAGCAATACGGTACTCTGCCACCAGGTCAATACAGTCATCCTCCTGCATCACAGAAGACCGCATCCACGAAATTGATGAAGCCCCGCCTGCCAGTAATGAATTATCCAGATATGATGTCCCAAGCTTTGCCTGCACTTTCCCTGCTGCATACAGATATGTCAGGCCAAGGGACTCCGCCACCCCCAACGAACCGCCTCCAATCTCCCGATACTCATAACCATACTGCGCCATTTGTTTTGCTGTATCATGCATCGCGGCACTCATGTTCCCCTGTAACCTGTAAATCTCTATAATTGATATCACATTCAGAAATGCAAACAGAAAAAAGGGCAGCACAAAACACGCTTCCACTGTCATACTTGCTTTTTGTGCCCTCCGGAGCCTATCGTCAGAGGGGCAGGAGGACATTCTTTTTAATGCCAAAATAAAAGAATGTTTACATGTATTTCTGGAGAGCACGGCTCCTCCCTTCGTATTAATATTTTTTTGTTTCCTATTCCGCATCCAAAAGAACATCCTCCTACTCCTCTGCATTTTTGTAAAATTCGAACTCATTCATAGCACATTCTTTTATAAAATACAAATTCGTGCCCATCCGCATCCGCAAATCCAAAATTCACTCTCATATAGTCGATACACTGATCGATGCGAAAATATTCATTTCCAGCAGTCTGCCTGATATCCATCTCCACGATGTCAAGACTCCTTGCAGCTTTGGTATCCTTATCCATAAAGCCCAGAAAAATCCTCAAATAATCCTGATATGACAATCCGGTTGTTTTCTTACTGCTGCTGCCAAACTGATACCCCGTAAAGACCTCCATCAGGCTGGTATTCCAGTCGTCCTTTCCCTTGACAAGCGGAACACTTCCGCCATCCAGCAGCTGCCTTATATCCGACACAGTCTCTGCAAATGACCACACGCCAAGAATAACCGCAGTCATTGAGTCAATCATCTCTGGGGCTAAAAGCAGTGTGCAGATAACTGCCGCTGTCAGTTCCGCCTCTGACTGTTTCTCAGAATCTGTATAAATATGTGCGAGATTTGCTGCTGACCGGAGCGCAAACAACAGCTCGACAGTGCGCCTTAGATTTCCAGCGTCACTGTTAAAACCGCATAAAATATACTCAATCTGATACTTTAACAGCCCCCCGTCCTTAGGTTCCATGTATGAACCATAATTTTTCATCAAATACTCTCCATAAATCAACTCATCCACAAGTCCATCTGGTCTGTCAACACCTTCATGCAGTCCAAATCCCATATTTATTTTACCACTCTTTTGACGTGCCGAAAAATATGGTCCTGCATCCATTACAGCCCCCGATACTGACGTTCCATCAGGAAGTGACATCGTCAAAATCCCACCACCGACAATTTTGTCAAACATCCCTGAAACCTTCTGATAAGAATATCCCTCCTGGCTCTCCGCACCAAATTCCACAATTCCCTTATCGGACAAAGCCTCCTCAAATTCCTGCACCTGCGCCGAAATTTCGCCCACTGCATCTTTCTCTGTAAGACCATTACTTTTTACAGTATCAATATGCTCCTGTGCAATCAATATGAGGTCACCGCCATAAACTGCTTTCATGTAATTGACTGCCTGTGCCTTCCAAACCATGCACTGGTCGTCGCTCGCAAACGATACCTCCGAAATTTCGAGGTAAGGATTTTGCAGCATTAATAAGTTGTATTCGAATGGTATTATAAGGCCTTTATCAGGAGTCATATTATAACTCATATAATCTGACAAATGTTTTTCTACCATGCCTGTTCCCCCATTTTCACAGCCATAAGACGAATCTATAAAGAACAGCTCATATTGATTCAGTATCTCCCTGTTGTACTCTGCAAACACTGAATCCAGTCCCAAATCAGCCACAAGTTCTGCCTGCGCCCTCACGGCGCCTATCGCCGCGCCCTCGATTAACACAAAGAGCAGCGATAGGACAATCCCGAAAATAAGGGAAAGATATATTGTCAAGTATGCATTATATTTTGTTTGCATTGGTGGTTACCTTTTTGAGCAATGTCTCTGCAAGTGAGATGATACTATTCTTAAATAGTGCCACAAGCGCGATGAGCACGACAATGATCAGCACCACCTCAACTGTTCCCATTCCATCTTCTTCCTTAATAAAACTTCTCAAATTTCTCACAATTTTCTCCTCTTTTCTTTTGCTATTTTCTACAGATCCTAAGTATGTTACAAATATGTTTTAAATGCTGGTATCATAATAATGACCATCGTAATTCCCAAAAGCATTATCATGGGAACCAACAGCTTTGTTCCTGCCTTTTCCCCCTGTTTCCTCGCTGTATGCTTTCGCTCCTCGAATGCATCGGAGGCCTCTTCCTTCAGTAAAAGCGGCAGGTTCGTAGTTCCTTTTCTAATATTCTGTGCCAGCAAAGCGGCCAGCCTGTTATAGCATGAAATACGACACCGGCGTCCGAAGCTTTCATATGCTTTTGCCTGTACGACACCGCTCTCCATCTCGTAAACTGCGAGAAGCATTTCCTCATATGCAAACTGTTTTCCACCGCCGCTCTCCCGCCTCTTTTTGTAATCCCTTGCAATTTTATTCCACGCATTTGGCACTGTCATACCGGCACCAATTAGAAGCGCAAGCGCACTGACAATCTCAGGGTAATCCATGCGCATCTGCTCTTCTCTGTCAGCGACCTGCCTGTGCAGGTCCCTGTCTTTGCTGTAATAGATCAAAAGTGCAAGAACTGGCGTCGCGGCAAGAAACAGTAACCCATTGCAGCTTCTCTTATAACTCCAGTGGATATTCCTGCTCTCAATCTCTGATGGAAGTGTCACATTTTGCTGCTCACGGCTTCCCTCCTCCACAGCAGAAACCTGCCTGGCAAGACGCTCTGATTTTCCAGGTTGTACAGCCTTGCTGCATATTCTGACAGTCATAGCGTGTTCAAGTTCAAAACTTTCGCAGGATAACACCGCTGTCAGCTCCATCAAAACCGGTGCCGACAGTGTGTCCTGAATAAGCTGCCCTGCGCTGTCCATATA
>CAMWXA010000070.1 GCA_947178035.1 uncultured Lachnospiraceae bacterium
CAATTTTGATTTGGATAAAATGACTAAACGGAATGATTTTTCAAACACGCTCTAGGACTTTCACAGTAAATTATCTGCTCATTCTATATAGGGACTATTGCTTTACTAATTTTGAAGCAATAGTTCCCTTAATTTATCTTACAACACAAATAGGATAACGCCACCGTACACACCGACTCCGATTTCCGGGTCCATGTAAGGAGAGGCGTCACAATCGGTCGCAACGCCATCGTCCACTGGTGCACCATAGGCGACAACTCTGTCATTGGCATGGGCAGCATTATTTTGAGCGGCGCGGCGGTCGGCAGCAACTGCATCATCGGCGCAAGCTCACTTGTCACTGGGAAAATGCGGATTCCTGACAATTCGCTCGCCTTTGGAAATCCCGCAAAAGTAATTCGCGCTGTCACCGCAGAGGAAATCAAATCCAATCAGGAAAATGCCGCACATTATGTACAGCTCATGAGAGAGAATGCAGAAGGCTTCTGACCTATCTGCATTTTCTACAGCTCCTTACTCCATTGCCTGCTGTCTGAATAGAACTTTGCTAAAAATACTGCACGGAAATCACTCCGGCTTTGGATAATCTTCACGGAGTCCCATCTGTATCTCAAAGATCAGTCTACTAAAGCAATAGTCGATCTTATGTTCAAAATCAATGATCTGCAAAAGTTCAAAATCAGACAGCTCACCATCAGGTAGGCAGTATTTGCTGTTTTCCTCACAAAATGCGACGCCGCTTCCTGTATATTCGTCCAATGTCTTTATGATCCTTAATTCCGACTCGGGACAGGCGCCCTCGTTTTCATATTGCACATTCAACTCTTCGTATCTCTGATTTTCCGACTGGCCAAGTTCCCGGCTGTATCCGCCGCCAATCTCTAAATTTGACGCACAGTATACCAGATAAATCCTGTCGACTTCCACATCTGTCATCGCCGCCATCCTGCTTTCCCAATCCCCCTGGGCAAGAATCCTTTCCTGGTTCTTCTCATAGATGCTGTAGGTCATCTTATGATTAAAATCAATGATCTCCAAAAGTTCTTCGTCGCTCAGCGGCGCTTCGGGAAGATAAATCGTCCGCGTGGACGCATCGACAGCGACGCCCTGTCCCTGATAGGAATCCGCATCTGACAGAGTATCTAATGTTTTTTCTGGAAACCTGCCACTATTTTCGTATTCCTCTGTCAAAGCCTGATAACGTTCTTTTTCCTCTGCTGTAAACGGACGATTCAGGTTGTTTGCCTCACCAGTGTCTGCCAATTGATAGAAATCTTCTATTTCCTGTTGGTCCATATCTTCCATACGCTGTCTGTACCGGCTGATGATCTCCATCGCCGCAGTCGTGGTTCCGAATATCAGGCAGCAGATCATAGCAGCGACAGCCACCTTTGGCATACGGAACATCTTCTGTACCTTTTTTCTTTTTTCCTCTTCCATATGGATCCGGGAAAAAGCCATATCCGCTTTCTCCCACACAATATCAGGGATCTCCAATTCCTGATACAAGATATCTTCATTTTTATTACTCATCAGATTTGCCTCCTCAAATGTGCCACATCTACAGTGCATGGTAATATTCTGCCAATTGTTCCCGGCCCCTGAAAAGCCTTGTCCGCACTGTGCTGTCTGTGATCCCCAGTATCTTTGCGATTTCTTTTGTGCGAAAGCCTTCGGAGTAATATAAAATAAGCACAATGCGGTACTTTTCGTCGATAGACGACAAGGCCTCCTTCCATTCAATATTGCTGACACTCTCCTCACAAATGTTCTCAGGTAATTCATTTGTATAGGTAATCCGTCTGTTTCTCCTGATGATGCCATAGCAATTATTGACCAGTATTTTTGTCATCCATGATTTAAAATACTGATTCTCTCTTAATTCGTCCAGTTTTTCCCAACAGATCAGCAATGTGTCCTGAATGGCATCCGACACATCCTCATCGTTCATCAAAATCGCTTTTGCTGTGCGGTACATACTCTGCATCTGTGATCGCATCAATTCTGTAAACGCATCTGAATTTTTCATTTTCGCTTTTTGAATAAGAATTTCATCTTTCATTTTATCTACAAAGATACCCTCCTTTGTGCGTGCAATAATTTGCGAAACAGGGCCCCACATTTCGTCTTTCATACAATAGATGCATCAATGTTTCAAAATGTCCCACGCAAAAATCTTTTTTCACAAATCCTTTTTTCATAAAATGTGTTACTATTTTTTTGCATCCCAAAGAGACATTTTCTTATTTTATATCGTATCTATCATGAAAGGTGGTGAGTGACAATGGCGTCTTCATTGCGCGCGGATGAAGAAATCACACAAATCTATTATCGTCATGTCGACACTGTCTACCGCATCTGCTTTTCCTACATGAAAAATGCGGCGGATACAGAAGATATGGTTCAGGAAACATTCCTAAAACTGATGACGCATGACCCGCAGTTTCAATCAGAAAATCACGAGAAGGCATGGCTGATTGTGACCGCGTCCAATACCTGCAAAGATGAACTGCGGCGCTGGAAACGCAGGCTGGAACACCTCAATTCGCAGACTGCGCATGAACACATCGCACAGGATCCATACAGCGGTATGCTCGATGCGATCTTAGCGCTTCCGACAAAATATAAAGATGTCGTTTATCTGTATTATTATGAGGGCTATCACACTGCGGAGATTGCCAATATGCTGCATCGACCGGAATCAACGGTGCGAAACCAGCTGGCGCGAGCGAGAAAGATGTTGAAGAAAACACAAAGAACAGGAGGTGAATAATGCGCATGTTACAAGAAGAAATCTATCATTCCTACGATGCGATAAAACCAGATGAAAATGCCAGAAAACGCATGCTGCAAAAAATACAGTCCGCAAAATCCCACAGTCGCTTTGCAGGAAAAGAATCCAAATGGACCTTTCGTCTTGCGCCTGTTCTGGCAGTTATTTTGATTGTGACAACAGTATCCTGCACCAGCTATTTTTTCAGTCTGCGCGACCTCGGTATCGGAAAAAAAGAAATACAAATTATCAACCTGCCCCAGCCGGATCCGGGAACCGGAGCCAGCAATCCGCCGCAGCTGAAAAAAGAAGTCGATATGATTGCCCTGGGCGGCGTATGGAACAGCCCTGAGTACAAGGCCTGTGCAGAGTGGGAAGAATTTCTCCAGAACTATGACCAGGACGGATCCATCATTGCATCCATCGGAAATAACCCAACCGGACTGGAGGAATCCTACGAGGCCTATTTGTGCTATACGCAGGAAATGGCTGACAAAATTGAGGAAATCTGCGCAAAATATCATCTCACCAAGCTGACAGGAATCCAGATAGCGGATGATCTTGACACACTATGCCGCCTGACCAGCATCGGAAATGTCTTCGGCGGCGTATCAGAACATACACAGCTGACCTATTGGGGAGGATATCTGTACTCTGACGGCACCTTTCACCTGGAAGGCTCCGCCGCAATCGCAGGCGCCTCGCAGTGCACTGCTGACTTTCAGTTTATGCGCTCCGTGAAAGGCTCCTTTTGCCCCATCACGCTCAATGTCACAGATATCAGCCAGTACCGCCAGTGGTACTATACGACCAGCAGCGGCGACAGAGTGCTTCTGGCAAACAGCAGCACAAAGGCATTGATCATCGTGGAGCGCGAACAGTCGTTTATCGTGGTCAATGTTCTCGGCGATATCTTATCCGACGCCTTTGACATCAGCGATGAGGCGCTGGAATCGATGGCAGACGCCTTTGACTTTTCTGTTATTCCATAAAAGTAATATTGTTTTACAAAATGGTGCAGCAAGGTTATGGATACACAATATCATTTATAGAACGATTTAAGCCGCCAGAATCCGGATCTTCTGGCGGCCTTGCTGATTTACAACAGATTCATCGTTTCCTGTTCCTCGTTTATTTCCTATATCAGCGATGCTTCCTTTCTCCAGTTCTCATTCTTTTCCTCACTTGATGCGGTCGCCCTGGCAATCTGTAATACGATCTCGCTGAAATATCTTGGCGAAACATCCTTTAAGTAATAGGCCTTCTCCTTGTCCGCCTCATCATAGACATAGCTGCCGCGCGCTATCGTTCCTGCCTTGTAAAAACGGACATCATAGAGCGTCACATCATCCCCCAGTCCGCCGACATACGTTCCGGAAAAATGCAGCTCCACACCGATGCCAGCCTCCGCATCCTCGCGGTAATAGCTATAAAATCCGCCCCCGTCCTGCACTGAACCGCGATACCATCCAAGCCCTGTCATCTTTCCATTCAGAGAAAGGTCATTGATGATACAGCCGCCGAACCGCTCCAATCCCTGTTTGTCAGCTTCCTCCTCCGTCATATGGTAAACCTCCCTGTCAAGCTGCTCGATCGGCTGTATGACATCATAGTCTGACAACTGTTCTTTCCACGCAGCTTTCTCCCCGTCCTCAAGTTCAAGCGGGTGCACCAGACTGATGCGCGCCTGTTCGGGCAGCGTGTACTCCTCCTCGTCCTGCGTGTTGAAGGAGCCGTCCTCCATATAACGAAAGCTCTGTATCAGTCTGTCATTCTCATAGATGCCCCAGATCAGACCGATCGCAAACTGGTGCATCAGTGGATTTCTGACAAACAGCGCTCTCCAGGCGTCCACGCTCCACTCCCGCTTTACGGACAACGCGTATTCGAGCCGCGACTTTTGGCTGGTGACAGCCGCCTTCATCTGCTTTTTCATCTCCTTAAATTCCGCATACGCCGCGGCGGCCTTGCCCTCGTCATCCTTCTTACCCGGTGTTGGCAGACTTTTGAGCTTCTTTCCGCTCTCGTCATACACTTCGATGTCCAGCCTGGGCGTGAGCATCACCTTAAAAGTACGCTCTCCATAGTCGAATATTCTTTCCATGTTCCCATCAAATCCAAGATCTGGCACAATGCGGTCGGAGAGCTCCTCGCGGGTAATTCCAAGCTCGGCAGCTGCAAATTCCAGTGCCTCGGCCGCCGCGGCCTTCACCTGCTTAAACTTAAACTTCCTCGCAAAGCTGTCCACAATCAGCATCGCACGCGGCGACGGGTTCAGTGCCAGCGCCTTCACCGCCTCCGCCGCGATCGCTCCCCGTGCCTCCTGCGGCCACTCCTGGATCTGGTGCTGCAGCTTTTGTATCATGTCCTCGCCGCCGTGAATCGCCGCCGCGTAAAGCACCCAGCGCTTCTTGGACTCCGCGCCTGCCGCAAGCCATCTGTCAAAGAGTTCATTCATATAAACAGCAAGCTCCGCTGCCCGTAAATCATCCGCGAGCATCCTGGCATCTTTGCTGACGCCGTTCTTATCCTGCGACACATAACATAGCAGAACCGCCTGCAGATACGCCTCATCCGCTATCGCTCCGTCCATCCTGTGCACCAGGGAAAATGACGTTTCATATGCCCACGCCAGACTTTTCTTTTTGCCGCCCTTGTGCAGCTGTTTTACCAGCTCTTCCCTGGAAAGTGTCTTTTGGGGCAGAGCGCTCTCCTGTATGTCGAGCGCACGCTGTAACAGGGCAAGCACCTTTGCATTCTTCTCCTTCTCCATCGCCTGCCGAAGCACTTCCTGGTACTTCTGATCTTTGTCCTCCTGCTGCCAGTGCGCCAGCACCTGTACTGCGATCTCCCGCTGCGCCGCTTTCTTTGCGCCCAGAAGCGCCTTGATCTCATCCTCCCAGTTTCTTTGACAATATAAGATATCTAAAAGTTCCTCCCTGACAAGTTTTGCGGTGTCCGTTGCACAGTTCAGGATTTCCTGTTTGTTTTGTGTGGTGTCCCTGCGCATCGCAAGCAGCACCATATAGCGTCCCTCCGCCCTGGCGCCGGAAAATGCCGCGATGGTCTCCCCGCGCCGCTCACTGTCCAGATAGCCTGCAAACGCATCAACAGCGCCTTCCAACAATGTCTCAGCCGAGCACCCCTTGGGACCAGTGTACGCCGTGTAGGATGCCACGAAACCGTTCAGCTGATGGGCAATGTCCAGATTTTCGCTGGAAAGCATCTGGAAAAACAACTCTACATGCTTTCTCTGATCATCCTCATCCTTCTCAACAATTGTTGTCTTGTCCCAACCGATCAGGACGGTAAATGCCTTGCATCTGTTGAGAAATGCCTTGTCATTCCAATGCCTTTTCTGTTCCTTCAAATAATCCCGCCAAATATGATCTGTCGAAAATTCCTCCTCATACGGATACAGTTCTGTGATATTGCTGTTCCCCCGCAGATACTCCCGCGCCAGCTCTGCGTGCGGCGTATCCTCAACCAGATGGCCAATGATCCGCTCATAATCAGGCTTTCCCGCATCGACCTGTTCATATAAATCCGGATCCGCCTCCTTCAGCACATCCTTCAATACATTGACCGCTTTGATGGCATCATCCAAGCTGTACTTTTTCTTTGCGAGCAGTGTTGCATACCCATTTTCGTCCATGGCGCGCAGATAGCTCTCCTGATTTTTTTCGAGCTGTCCTTTTAAGACAGGCACTTGCACCAAACGCTCAAATTGATAATAATAATATTTCTGTGTGGTCTCAAATGCCACCCATCGAATATATGTTTCTGGTTCGATCCACAAGATCTCACTGAAGTCTCTATTCCCGGAATCCGTCAATTTGTCTGGATTAGTCACATCGGACAGCGCAAAGAGCACCCACTCCGCATCTACAGACAGGCATGTCCTGGCAATATCCCGCAGCACATCGGAAAGCGTAAAATTCAGGTATGCCATGCTGCCGATAAAACAGAGCTGCCTGCGCTCAGAATCCGTAAAACTGCACTGTTTTACACTGGCAAGCAGTTCTTTTGTAAGGCGGTTTGTGCGGATTGCGGAGACGATTTCCTCCTGTGCGGCACAGCCCTGCTTTGCCAGCCATTGCGCAAGTGCGTCAAGCATCCCCTCCTCATACTCTTTCATAAACGCTGCATCCTCAGCTTCAATCGCGGCTGCCTCCGCATATTTCCTTTCAAAATAGACTGCCAGAACTGTCAAAGAATATTTCACACCCTCACCCCTCAGCTGGTCAATCATTTTTCTCAGATTCTGGGGCTTATTGTCAATCTCGCGCATCAGACTGCCCATGTCATGACAGTTCATATGATGCGCATTCAGATACCCCGTCTGCTCCGAACATATTTCTATGTAGATAACCATTGATTTATAGCGCTCTCCATTCACACAGGAATGGGTAAACAGGACACTGCTTGTGCTATGGCCAACCGCAAACAGTATATTAAACAACCGTTTCCACAAAGCGAACATTCCGCCCTGGTTCATCTGCCACTCAATTGCGTTCAGCTCATGCTTTACCTGATAGGAAACCATGGCAGCCGAAAAATCAATCCGCTGAAACTGGTCTAGCACCTCATCACCCACTTCGCCGCTTAAGTATCTTTCTGCCAGCACGCAATCCTGCTCCGAAATCCCCAGTTTCTCCAACAACGCCAGCGCCTCTGCAGTCTGCTTGTCATCTGTATCAATCATCATAATTCTTTTCCCTCCATTTTTCTGATATACTCAATTCCTATTATATTCTTGCATCAATCAGGGACTCAACCCTGCCTCTGCTTTCCAGTTCTCCTCCCGCTCACTGCCGGACGCGGCAGGTGTCATTTTGCGAATCAATTCATTGTCTGCATTGACTTTCATATTTTGTTTTGATACCTCCTGTTCCATGAAAGCAGTTGATATGCTGCTTTTTATTTTTATTATAGCTAGTCTGGGCAGTCTATTCAATTAGAACATGAAAAAAACGGAATGTTCTCGCTCCTGTCTGATTGTGGACTTTTTTATTTCCCGAAGGCGTAAAAAATTTTCTGTTTTTGTCAGATTATCATAACCTGCAAAGTATTCTATATATAACACATAATTATAATGTGATACGATAAAGATATTCCCGCTATTGTTCAAACCACCGCAAATCTTTGCACAGTTTCCACATCGGGCGTATCCGGAAAAGGGGGTATTATGAATACAGAACAAGACACAAAAGAACTGTTTGAGCAGTATTCTGACATGGTTTACAGAATTGCAATATCTTACGGAAACTCTGTACACTCTGCGGAGGATATTGTTCAGGAGGTCTTTCTGCGATATTTAAAAAAACAGCCGCTTTTTGAGAGCGGGGAGCACGAGAAGGCATGGTTTATACGTGTAACAGTCAACTGCTGCAAAAGCCTGTTTTCCTCCGCATGGAACAGGCGAATCTGCCCTTTGGAGGAAGCCGGACAAATCACCCTGCCATTTCAGCCGGACGAGGATGAACAGGAACTGTACGAGGTCCTGTCGAATCTTCCGCCCAAGTACCGCATCGTCTTATATCTGCGCTACTACGAGGAGTATCAGGTACAGGAGATTGCAGGGATTCTTGGCATCACGCCCAATCTGGCCTCCACCAGACTGGCGCGGGCAAAAAAGCTTATAAAGAAAAAATTAACCATTTTAAACGAAAGGATGGATTTTCAAGATGAAACAGGAACAATTTAAAAATGTATATCGGCATATTCACCTCTCAGCACAGCAGAAAGATAGGATCTGGCAGCAAATCGGGACAGCGGACAATCCCGCACCCATCAGAAAAAAAGCGCTTCTTCCGGCACGCGCTGCAGTCTGCTTTGGTGTGCTCCTCATGTCAGGCATGACTGTATTTGCTGCCAGTGAACTCTCCCTGATGGATAGGCTGGCAGAAGCAATGAAGACATTGACACAGAATGAGAGCGATTTGACAGAAGACCAGAAAAATCTCTATGCCCAGTATGGGCAGGTGCTGGACAGCGAAATTGAGCTGGACAACGGCACCTTAAAGCTGGATGCGGCTCTGTATGACGAAAGCCATCTGATTATCCCTTTCCGCTATCTCTTTCATTCTGACGTTGAGGGATATGAGGCGCTCACAGCCGGGACAGATTTTGATCAGACAAGCCTGCACAAAATGAAGGAACTCTATCGTCAGGACACAAATACCTTTCTGTGGCAGTTCCATTTCCGTATTGCACAGGACGCCAGCCAGACGGGCATGGGACAGCTTCTCATGACGAACCCCATCCTGTCGGAGGATGGAACCATATCCGGCAGCCTTTTGATCAGCACCGATAAACCGAAATCTTTTGAACCGGGATGTGAGATTCAACTTGTCAGAGTCACCGATGTAAGCGAACCTGAACAGACTGCTCAAATCACCAGCACAAACGAAACCGCCGCGTTTACACTCGGAAAAGCCTTAGAGCAGCGCGAATTGACGATTGACGCGGAAAATGCAGCTGCGTTGAGCAATATGGGAATATCCGTCGAACGAATGCTTCTCTCCCCCTTATCACTCTGCTGCTCCGGAAAGGGCACGCACACAAGAGCGCTTTCCGCTTCCATATCCGTCGTGTTGAAAGATGGGCGTGTCATAGAAAACTCCCCCAACGGCAGCGGATACGCGCTGAGCGATACCAACCAAAACAATACAAGCTTTTCCTTTTTTGCCAGAGTACTTTTTGAGGAACCTATCCCGTTGGAAGATATTGCCGAAATCCATATACAGAACCATCGAAACACAGATATCCATATTCCAGTGGAAATCAAGTAAAATCGAGCAGGGAACGCTTTCCCTGCTCGACTTCTTCTTTATCGTCCACTCATATGTGCATTTTTCTTTCTATTCCTAATCTCCAATCCGATTCAACGTAAAATCATCCACCGTTCCCCAGCTCTTGGGATTACACTTCATGTGCACACCGATTGTAAGCCTGCCATCCGCAATCTTTATTTCAGAAATGGTAGGATTCTTCCAGTCATTGTAAGTCGTCACCATGAAAGACTCCGTCTGCTCCCCGTCACTGGTAATCGCATACAGTTCCATCGCTGCATCGTCAGACAAATCTCCGCCCTGCGCATAGACGCAAAGCTGGTATGTTCCTGGTTCCAAATCAGTAAATTCCTGTTCGATGGAAAAGTCCATATCCGAGTCCTCTGACCAGAAGTGAAAAGCGATATCACCCGTATAGGCATCGTCTGTTTTTTCCTGATAGTCTGTCGGATTGCTGTCACCTTCATATGTCACTTTCCACATAGAAGTATCGGCATCCTCAAAACTTGGATTTAAGACAAGATTATCCATCTTAATCTCGACAAAACATGTGACAGTGGAGCCGTCTTCAAGCAGACCTGTCACCTCATAGGCACCGCCCTCATTTATGTCAATTGCTGCAATCTGTGCCTCATCCCATGTGACAGCGACTTGCTTGTTTGCAGAACGGTCATTGTAGATCACTTCGACCATCTCAGGAAGTTCTATCTGACTGCCTACACCGCAGGTCACATATACAGACGGCACCGCATCAATTGCCAGGGGGGCAGAGGAACCCGTTTTTAAATACCGGAACACATTGAGCGATTCAAGCGGGTGTCCGTCGAAATCAAACATCGCCTGATTATCCCATGAACAGCCGCCATAATATAATCCTGCATCATCCGGGTCATAATCGCCCGCATAGCTGCTTGCCCAGCCGCTTCCAAATTCTTCCCAGACAGAAGCGTTATCTGCAGTTGGTTCTCCGACAGGAATCCATACGCCCTCCCAGTAGAATACACCGATCGCACCTGCCTCGTTTGCTGCTGCAAAGACATCCCGTATTATATTGGCCTGTCCCTGAACAGTTGCGGGATAGCCATCTACCAGATCGTCTATTCCAACCAGACTGTTTCCACTGCCGTCTCCATCCTCAGATGTGTAGCAATAAGATGTCTCTGCGATAAACACCTGCTTGCCATATTTTTCCTGGATCATTTTGACAACATCCTGCATGTTTTCCATGCTCCCATCCCAGAATGCATAATAAGACAATCCTATCGCATCATAATCCACTTCGGAATCTGACAAGTTCGCCACCAGGCTTTCCACCTGATCATTCTCCGTAATATTCGTGTAATGGATCGCAATCTGAATGTCTTTTCCATACTCTTCAGATATCTCACGCACTGCACGGCAGCCAGCCTGCAGGAGTTCTGTGACATTGGCAAGTTTTGTCTCCCCGGACATACCATTGTTAATCTCGTTTCCAACCTGCACCATTCCCACATCCACACCAGCGTCTATGATTTCTGTCAGGCTTTCCTTTGTGAACTCATAAAGTGCATCACATTTCTCATCTATGCTCATCCCTTCCCAGGTCTTTGGTGCATGCTGTCTCTTTGGGTCAGCCCAGAAATCAGAGTAGTGAAAATCGATGCATACTTTCATTCCGTATTCTGTCGCGCGTTTTCCAAGTTCCACAGCGGTCGGAACATCGTTATTGCCGCCGCCATATCCATTGCCGTTCTCGTCGTAAGGATCGTTCCACACCCGCAGACGTATATAATTCACACCACTCTCCGCCAGTGTCTGGAATACATCCTGCTCCTCCCCTTCAAAGTTGTAATACTTTACGCCGCTCTTCTCCTCCACAAGCACAGAGGACGCATCCATTCCGCGGATAAAGTCGTCTGAAATGCCTTCCACCGGTTCCAGAAAGATACCTGCGGATTCCTGAGCATCCGGCTGCGCCTCTGTGACCGCTTCCGTTGACTCGGATTCTGGTGTCTCCGACACAGCCTGTGTCTCCTCTGGCGTGGATACCTGTGTTCCCGCAGCCGGTTCCGTACTATTTGCTTCGCAGCCTGCCAGCACAGCAGAGCAAAGACTCGCACTGACACATAAAGCCAGTAATTTTGCGTGCAATCGCTTCATAATATCAATCCCTCCATTTTTATGGGCTTTCCGAACCTTCAAGTACCTGTTTTCCCAAAATCAGGCACAAAAAGACTCCAAAAGCACATTTTTTGTGCTTTGATAAACTGCTTTACTTTTTTAGCATGTTTATCTATAATTGTAGCTATATAACCATGAATACACATGGTCAGACCGCCACATATTTATAATTATAGGAAATCAATCCAATACACAGCAATATCGAAAAACGATTTCATTCCTTTACATTTGTAACATATTCGGGAATAATACACCGCTTGCAGCACCCAGGTTATATCTATGCACGCGGCACCCGATCGCATGGAGGTTATAATGGATAAAAATGCCAGCTCTGCGTGCAATACACTGGATATGCAGGAAGTCCTGAATAGCCGCAGTTCCCCGATTCATGTTCAAAACGGAGACAGCGATTTCAGCCGTTTCTACCACATGAATGTGCCTTTTGAGCTCACGCTGGAATACTGCGACGGATCCGGTCCGGATGACTATGTAAATGTCGTCACGCTGTCCTTTGAGAAGGATGTTCTGTATCAGGAACCGCTCTCCTGGAAAAATGAGCCCTATATGCAGAACGCGCCTCACTTTCATGACTTTTTTGAATTTGTGATCGTTCTGGACGGAACTATTGTGCAGAAAATCGAGGGAAAAGATTATCTTTACTCTGCCGGATCCTGCTGCCTGATCAACCGGAATCTGCGCCATATGGAGCGCTATCTGTCACAATGCCGGGTGCTGTATATCGGTCTGTCGCCCGCTTTTATCACGGAACTGTTTGCTTCTGCGCAGAACGCTCTTTTTCCCAGCGAAAAAAAGATATGCGACAGTGCACTCTATCATTTTATCACCACTGACCTGGAAAATCTCGGGGAACGGGCTTACCTTAATTTCATCCCGACGTATCAGAACCAGCAAGCCGCGGCCCACCTGCATTCCGTAGCAGAAGCCGTGATACGGACGCTTCTCTATCCTGCGTTTGGTTCCTCCTATCAGATTTGCGGACTGCTGTGTTCCCTTCTGTCCTACCTGTCGTCGCCGGCACATTACCAATGCAGCTGCATCCGGCTTGACAAAAACAGTGACTTTCTGCTCTTTTCACGCATTACACAACTTTTTGAGGAGCGCGATGGACGTATCACACGCATGGAGATGGAACAGGTGCTTCACTACAGCGGGGATTACCTGAATCGCATTGTCAACAAGTTCACTGACATGTGCTTCTATGACTATGGCATGACCTTCTGCCTGAAAAAAGCGGCTCAGTGTCTGACAGAAACAGATGAATCCATCAGCGCCATAGCCGCCAGATTAAAGTTCACAAACCGTACACATTTTTACGCCTTATTTAAGAAAAAGTATGGCGTCACGCCCAAAGAATACAGAGAACTGCACTCTTGACGGGCACTTGCAGCTGTTGTGCACTCCCGCTGTCAGTGCCACAATGCTATTAACCGAATCAGACAATTATTTTGCCGTCAGGTTCACGGCAAGAATCGCAGCGCCTAGTACGGCAAGCACCACACCTGTCGCCCGATTCAGTGTGACAGCGCTGGCTTTGTTTGCAAACTTCGCAGCAATCCGCGCCCACAGCAGTGTCGAGGCCACACAGAAAATCAGACACCAGATGTTTGGCATACCACCGATCACAAAGTGGCTGACTGCACCTGTCAATGCCGTAAATGCCATGATAAAGACGCTTGTCCCTACCGCCGTCTTCAGCTCATACCCCAAGACACTTGTCAATATCAACAGCATCATCATCCCGCCGCCAGCGCCAATAAAACCGCAGATAAAGCCAACAATCATTCCGCTGATGACAGACTGGATCATCCGCTTCTTTGCGCTGACTGCCGCCATCGATTCCTTGGTTGCCATGACTGGTTTTACGATAAATTTGATACCAATCAGCAAGGTCATGAACACAGAGAAATTCCCCATTGTGGTATTCGGCACCATGCTTGCAAGCCAGCTTCCCAAAAGCGTAAAGAGCAAAACTGTGACCATCATTACCAGACCATTTCGAATATCAAGGTTTTTATTTTTTCCGTAAGTATATGCACTCACTGCGCTCGCCAGTACATCGCTTGCCAGTGCAATGCCGACCGCCTCATACGCCGGAAGTCCCAGAAACGTTATCAGCATGGGACTAATGACCGCCGCGGCACTCATCCCCGCAAATCCTGTCCCCAGCCCGGCACCAATTCCCGCAATAAAACAGATGATAAACATAAACATGATTTTTCCTCCCATCGAACCTGACTCTGTATAAACGATGCGTTATCCTTAACAGTTCCTTATTGGCTGCCAGACTTTAGGCAGCCGTCAATATTGTCCCAAATGCGGGCCGTGTAGCCTTTCATGCGCTCAATTTCCTCCTGCGTAAATCCGCGCATCAGCACTTCAAAAAATATTTCCTGCGCCTCTTTCCCATCAGCGATGACCGCAGCAGCTCCCCCGCATATTTTCAAATGTGCTGTCTTCCGATTATCACCGATGTAGACTTTGTCAATCCATCCGCGCTCTTCCAAAAGCTTTATGGCGCCAGACACCTGGGACTTTGACAGGTAGCGGATTTCAACGATATCCGTCGCTGTATCGTAACGTGGGTTATTGGCCAGAAAGAGTAGAATATCCAACTCCATCCGCGATATTTGATATTTCTCACAGACCTTACCGACACACTTTGCATATAACGTCTTAACCGCGTTCTGATGTTCCCATAAATTTAACGGTATCATATGGCTTCTCCTTTTTTGTTCTTTTTAGAACTATTTTACTCCGATATATGTGATTGTCAATACCTATTTTAGCTCCTGCGCAAAATCAATTGAATCCGTGAATTGTATATGATATACTGAACAGAACTGAACTTAGCTTTGCAATGCAATGCTTCCTGTCAGCCATGCAGCACCATTTGTTTCAGACGAAAAGATATGAGTAGAAACCGAAAGGAAGGGTCATACAATGCATTGGATGCCCTATTTAGAACACAAAATCTATACCAGCAAATCTCCTGAAGAGATCTGCACTGCCTTGAAAGTCGTGACAAAATCCAGAGAGGAAACCGCCTTCCGTCCCTATATCGAATTTATCGGCGAAATTCGCCCTCTTGATTTTGAGATCAGGAACAATATCTGTT
>CAMWXA010000071.1 GCA_947178035.1 uncultured Lachnospiraceae bacterium
GTGTACAATTATTTCCAAATTCTAGAAAGGAAATAATTATTTATGGAAAACATTGTGAAAAATACTTCTTTAATCGGCTGTATGTGGGATGTCCCGAATCCGAGAGCACCTTACAACCAGAGGCACAAATTTCTTGATGGTAGCTCCAGACTTTCTGTATAGTTAAATTTGAAACAACGGAACCCAAGGTAGGTACACCAGTTTGTCATACCTGGTAGTAAGTATCTGTAGAAAAATAACTGACACATTTAACTTGTCTATTTCTCCAAATGTAAATTGCATATGCAATTGGCAAAAAGCCTCGCCATAGCACGCTACGCATACATTTTTGACATGCACCCTTGAAAAAATATCCTATGCAATCTATATCACTTATTATCCTACAGCGCCTTATTCGACAAAATACTTTTAGCTTAAGGAAATATTTTTCAACCCGATGTCTCTCTAAGTCCAAAAAGATGAGTGGTCCCGATAGAAAACTTATCGATCCTGAGCCCTAGAGCGTGTTTGGAAAATGCTTTCTGTCAGATGTGCGTCACAATTTGTGGGAGATTTGTGCCAAATGAAGGGCGCATAGCGGGCTATGTAACCTGAATTTGGCGCAAATATCGCGCAAAGTGGTGAATACGACGCGTACGCATCGTTATGCAGATTGCGGGAATGATTTTTCAAACACGCTCTACAATTTTCTTCTTAAACTCCCATGTCCGCACGTTTGACACCACCATAAATGAAACTATGCAGACGATAGGCTGTTGAATTTGTCTTCACCATAACCTATACTAATCTTAACGGCAAAGATCGTTTTAATTTTGGGCCTGTAACCCGTTTCTTAAACTGATTTCGGGTTTCCTCATTTGCACCACCATCTGTCCAGCCTCTTATGGCAAAAGGACGTACAGTAAAATGATAAAAGTCAGGAAACCGTGCCTTAAATTTCCCATGGAGGTATCATTATGGATAGAATTTACGACAAATGTTGTGGTATTGACGTGCACAAAAAACTCATTGTAGCCTGTCTCAGACAAGGCAGCAGACAGGAAGTACGCGGGTTTGGTGCAACAACCAGAGAACTTCTCACACTTGCTGACTGGCTCAGTGAAAATGGCTGCGAGATGGCCGCCATGGAGAGTACCGCTTCATACTGGAAGCCTCTGTATAACATCCTTGAATCTTCTGACCTGAACGCCATCGTGGTTAATGCCCGCCATATAAAGGCCGTCCCCGGGCGGAAAACAGATGTTAAGGATGCCGAATGGATTGCTGATCTCCTCCAGCACGGTCTCTTACAGCCAAGTTATATCCCTGCAAGGGACCAGCGTGAACTGCGGGAACTTGTCCGTTACCGCAAAAGCCTTGTCGGAGAACGGCCCCGGGAACCCAGCCGCCTCCAGAAGATGCTGGAAGGGGCAAATATCAAGCTTTCAGGTACAGTCCCCGATATCAATGGGAAAAGTGCCCGCAGTATACTGGAATACCTGCTTACTGGTGAATCCATTGATAACGCTAAATATGATGAACTGTATGAGAAAAAGATAATTGCCCATAATCTCAAAGCAGCAAAGGAACAGATCGTGGATGATCTCAACGGTGTCATGTCCCCGCTTCAGCGCAGAATGATGAAAGAACTCCTCAGCCATCTCGATGAATTAAATATCCATATCAAAAACCTGGATGATGAGATAGATAATTTCATGAAACCAGATGAAAAGAAAGCCTCTGCCGCCATCCAGGAGATTCCCGGGATCGGGAATACCAGTGCCCAGGCAGTCATTTCCGTAATCGGGACAGATATGGAGCGTTTTCGCACGGATGCCCATATTTCTTCGTGGGCAGGTTTGTGTCCCGGCAATAATGAGAGCGCAAAAAAACGCAGATCCGGGAAAACCAGGAAAGGGAACGCACTTCTCAGGACAACCCTGATCACGTGTGCACACTCTGCTGTCAAAAATAAGAAATCCTATTTTCATGCACAGTTTATGCGGATCAGTGCGCACCGGGGCAGCAAACGCGCTTATGTTGCTGTTGCCCATTCCATGCCGATAGCGATTACCATATCCTCAAAGATGGAGTGGCTTTCAAAGATCTTGGAGCTGAATACTATAATAAGTTTAATAAGGAACGTAAAATCAAGGCGTACCTGAAAAAGTTAAAAGCACTTGGCTGGGAGGCTTCTGTCGCTGCCTCATAAACCTGTCAGTTAAGTTCAAAATAACCTCTAAAAATTCTAGTGGGGGCAGTCTGCGCTTTTTTGGCTCCCCGAAAGTTAATGTTTCACAGTAACTATAGTCGCAAATCTACCCTCTTTAATTCCACATGAGCCCATCCAACTCTTCACGAGCTAACAATGGTGCCATATCCTCAAGCGGACGACTAGCCATCTGTCCATCTTCCTTCATATAATTAGCCTGTTTCGGGACAATCTTCTGTGCTATATCTGTATTTACTGTACACACAACTGGTCCATCATAATCAAGCACTTGTGCCACCTGCTCTGTCAGTCTTGTCTCGTTCTCAATATGCATACTCTTAATTCCAAAAGCTTCGGCTATCTTCTTCATATCAGGCAACGTAAGACCGCTATCTATCGTACATCCAGTAAGATTTCCTTTGAAATTCCCATTCTGTGAACTATAGATCATGCTATAGCCTTTATTATCCGCCACAAATAGTTTGATCGGAAGATTCCTTCGTTTAATAACCTCTAATTCCTGCATATTCATCGCTGCGCTCCCATCACCGGTTACACATACTGTGCGTCGGTTCCCAGAAGCAATACAGCTTCCTACACATGCTGGTATATCATATCCCATTGCAGCTAATCCCTTTGTCAAGAACGCCCTCTGTCCCCATTTTATTCGAAATGTTTTCATCGCGATATCCACGGTTGTTCCTGAGCTGGTAAACTGATATAGGTCTTCAGCATTCATTTGCGCAGAAATTTCATCAATCAGATGATAACTGCTCACATAACTCTCACCCGCCTCCTGTTCTGGAATAAAATTAGGATACTTTTGCCACAGTTTCCTACAATATGCTATCCACTCCTGTTGGTCACTCAATGCTATTTTTTCTTTTTTTGACAATAAATGTTGAATGAAAGATCCCACATCACATGCTACTTTTAGCTGTGGGTGGACATTTTTTTTCTCCATTTCACTCTCATCAATATCCACCATAACATGCATCGCATTACCAAGAAATTTTTCATAATTATACCCTGAACTCAGCAGATTGATCCTAGTTCCCAGCGTCAATACAAAATCAGCATTCTGTTGAATAATATTTGCCGCCCTGTGTCCTACTGCGCCTGGTCTGCCGAAATAAAGAGGATTGTTGTCTTCTATTAAATCCACACCATTCCATGATACCATAATAGGAATCCCCAGATACTGATATAATTCTCGCGCCGCCTCTATAGAATGGCTCAACCTTATCCCATGTCCAAGAATAAGAAGTGGCCTCTCTGCCTGATTTAACAATGCGATTGTCTTATCGACATCCTCTTCATGAACAGTATAAGTCGGCAAATCTTCATCGTATCCTCTCAGTTGATTCGGCTCAATCTGCATCGCCTGAACATCCAGTGGAATATCCAGCCAGACTGGCCCAGGTCTACCATTTACTGCAATCGCAGACGCTTTTTCCAATTCATAACGAATATACTCTGGCTCTCGCAACTGCACAGCATACTTGGTATAAGGCTCTGCCATTGAAAGAATATCGACCTCCTGAATTCCGAATTGCCGGAGTCCAGATGTCCGCAAGTCATCTCTTTTGACCTGGCCAGAAATAAAAATAACTGGAGTAGAATCTAGATATGCTCCTGCAAGCCCCGTTAGAGCATTAGTTCCGCCTGGTCCACTGGTAACAAGACAAACTCCGTAGCCCTCATGGACTCTGGCATAGGCCTCTGCCGCAATTGCCGCTCCTTGTTCATGAATCATGCACACACCCTCAATATAAGGATTGCGCCCCAAGGAATCATTTAAGTGCATCGCCCCGCCCCCAGTAATATAAAATATCTTATCAACCTTAAGGTCTGCGATAAACTGAATAATGTAATCCGATACTTTCAATGTAATACCTTGCCTTTCTCTATAGTTGTTCTTTAGCAAATTTACTATCTGTTATAAAGGTAATCTTCATCTGCCCCTGCACAGACTGCTTGAAATCCAAAAACATCTCCCGGATTTCTTCATTCAATTCTTCTATGCTCATTCCCGGATTGATTCGCGGCAGTTCTTCGTCTGCGTAATTATCCTTGTGGGATTCAGAAAAACCATCAAATCCGGCCAATGCCACTTCTTTCACATGCAGCTTCCCAAGCAGCCGTAAACATACAATGGTGGCATTATCGAAATGTGGCCATCCACGCTTAATTAACATGTTAAAGTTGACAATATACTCCCCTATGTCAGCACTGTTCTTGATGTTCGATAAAAGAATACTCTCTTTGGACATCAGGACTTCCGGATAAACATCTTTCGCATATGCATATCGCATTTGATTGCTAAAAAATAAATAGTCATATTCATACTCAACGGATACCGCATTAATTCCTATACAGATCGGTTTCTCCTTTTCAATATACTGCCCGATTGCTCCCCTCTCCTTCTTCAAAGAGACTCCCGGAGAAAGCAATAATATCTTGCGACCTTGAAATACTGTTTTCAATGCAGCATATACTGTATGGTCATCTACCACCTGATTCCGGTATTCCAAATACTTCCTCTCCAGTAAGTCATAATCATATATAGACCGCTCCTTCTCAGACAGCGAACTGATAATGCTATGCATCTCCAACGCACTAGTACGGTGATTGTCCAATAAATAAGAAATATTATTTACATGGGCGCAGTAGGTTCCCGCTATAAAATAAGGCGTAGAATATCCCCATACAAAACGGCTTTGAAAATAATCCATATAAGTATCGATCGCATCCAAGATGATATTTATATCATAAGAGGCATGATATTTCTTATTTAGAAAACTAGCCATCAACTCAGTTGTCGTATTACCTGCTCCTCGCCCCATGCCGCAGAGAGATACGTCCACAATCACTTTTCTTTTTTCAAATAATCTCTGTACAAATACCTGTGACAGAGCAAATGACATCTGTCTATTATTGTGAGAATGAAAGCCCATCATAATATCAGACCGCAGTTTCCCATGCAGAATGCTTACAATCCGTTCCATATCTTCATAATCCATCGCGCCAAAAGTATCCACTACGGAAAGTGACAATGCATCAGAAGAATTCACAGCATCTGCAAGCTGCTCCAGTTCTACATCAGAATATGCGAGCGTATTGGCTGCCTGGAAAAATACCTGATAGCCCTTTTGGTGAATTGTACGCCCCAACGCAATTCCTTCGTGAAAATGCTCTTTTGGAAAAACGACCCTAATTGCATTAATCGTTTCATTATTACAGGATGGCAGACCGGACAGATCATACCGATCCCAGTCAATCATCGCAACAAGCAGGACATTCTCGTTCTTATCAAGAAGATATGGTTTGATATCGTCAGGAACATGGTAATATGTTGTTCCTTCTTGATGTGGTGCATTTTTCAACCATCCACACTCTATCATCTCAATATTGCCTTCCTGCAGTCTTTTGATAATTCCTTTAATAGCTGGTGTTCCGAAATCGGCATCTACAATGTAGGCACCATCCCGAAGCGTACAGTCTAATAGCATTGCTGGCTTTGTCATCGTTTTTTCCTCCCCATTGCTGCTTCCAGTACGCCTCTTTTGGCAAGAAAACGCAGGAATTGATAGTAAATTAGGAAAAATCTATAATATGGTTTATCTTTATAAATATCCAGCACTCGCTCTTTAAAATCCTGATTTCCCTTAAAAGTATAGCCTGGTATCTGCAGTTCCCATAATAGCATCCAATTTGTAAAAAAATCAAAAAGCAGGTCTTTTTCAATTTTTTTTATGCATGAAGGACAAAGCAGTCCATTTTCTATTTCCGGCATTAAAATTTCCATAAAATTAATATAAAATACTTGATCATATTTTAATGTTTGAAGCTTATTTTTCATCTGTTGATTATCTGCGAACCTTTTATAAAGAACCACACCCTTATTTCTCTTTTCAAACATCTTACACAGCTTCCAAACCTGCCATAATTTTAAATCACAACCACTTGTATCCTCCAACAAATCCTGACATTCTGTATCCCACACTGCAAAAGAACCAATCCACGTTGCATGAAAACTGGTCTGACGCATGAAATAATCAAAATCCACTACTTTCGTTTTCCTATGAGGCTGATCTACCCTTGGGTTTAAAAAAAACAGATGCGGTCTATCTTTCATATATTTTCTGACCATTTCACACATGTAACCAATGCTTCCTGTTCTATATATAATAGAATCATTGCTCAATTTGCGCAAGATACCATTAGCCCGACTCAATGCTATAGGAAAATTTCTATCCTCGACATTCGCATCATTTTTAAAATAATGAATGTTTTCATACTTCCCTGCATATTCTTGTCCCACAACTTCAGTAGCTCCTCCATCATCAAAAGCAGACGCATTATCCGAAATAATAACCTCCACATTATCTGTAAAAAACTCTGGCTGCTTTATTAAGGATTCCAAGCAATTTCTCAAGTATTCAGCTCTGGCTGCTGTGGGAATACATATACTAAGCAAAGGGTTATTTTTCATCATTAACCTTCCTCCTCAACAATTCATGAACTCAGCATAATGCTGCAATACCAGTTCTGTTTCTCCAATTTCCTGCATTGCCCCATCATGAATCCACAAAATTCGGTCACACAATTCCTTAAGCGTCTCCATACTATGTGAAACAATAAGAACTGTCGTATTCACATCCATAATCAGGTCACGCATCTTCGTAAAGCTCTTTTGCTGAAAACGACTATCTCCCACACTCAATACCTCGTCCACCAGCATAATATCTGTCTCGAGCATAGCGGTAATGGCAAAAGCCAATTTCGAATACATGCCACTAGAGTAGGTGGCTACTGGCCTGTCAATAAATTCACCCAGCTCCGAAAAATCAATGATTTCCTGCACCTTATCTTCAACCTCCTGCTCTGTAAAACCAAGAAGCATGCCCGATAAAACTATATTTTCCCTGCCAGAAAGTCTGTCGATAAATCCAATCCCTAATGCCATCAAGGAAACGGTATGACCATGTAAATCAATCACTCCCTCATTAGGAGCAAAAATGCCTGCTATAGAACGAAGCAGCGTTGATTTTCCACTGCCGTTTTTCCCTACAATCCCCAAAACCTCACCACTGTTCACTGAAAAAGAGAGCCCCTTTATAGCTTTGTGCATAAGGTTTCTCTGTTTTTTCTCCCAAACGCTTTTTCGGACACTTGTTCCATTTAGTATCCTGTAATATATACTGACATTCTTCACATCAATTGCACATTCACCCATATTCATCCCCCGCGCTAACTTATTTTTGCATATGCATTCTCATTATAGTAGATCGTATATAGTCCAATACATGCCATAACCGTACTGACACACAGCCAACTAAAATAAACAGACCATTCAGGCATGCTTCCATACAGTAGTGCATCCCGCGTTGAATTCATCAAAAATGCCAGTGGATTAAATTTCCCCAACAATACATCAAACGGCTCCGGAAAGCGCTCCATTGAATAAAAGACACCCGACAGATACATCAACATATTAAGTACAATCCCTATAATATAGGATAGATCACTAACGTAAACTCCAAAATGCATCAGAATCGTTCCAACCGCAAATGTAAACAGAAATAGTTCGAAAATCAAAGGAATGACCCATACAATATGACAAGTCATAGGAACTCTGAATAAAAGCATCATAAAAAAAACAATTCCAAAAGAAATTAACATCTTAAATCCATTCAAAAGCATCTGGGAAATCAATAGCATATATTTCGGAAGGTACACCCTCGTAACAATGGAACGATTGGCTAGTATTGTAGTCACTCCATAAGATACATTTCTGGAAAAAAACGTCCACATAGTCAACCCAATAAAAACAAATATTGCAAAATTCGGCTCCGCAGAACCAAATAGAAAACCAAATACCAGTGTATAGATCATCATCATGCATAAGGGTTCAATCACCCACCACAGCCAATCTAAATAAGAATTAGCTACCTCTTCTCTTAAATGTGCTCTGGCTGAGCGAACCACGTACTGGCGATACTTCCAGATATCCACAAGTACACGACGACCATATCCTTTAACTCCAGCAGCTAATATGTCTGTCTCAAATATAAAACAATAAAAGAAAGGAGCAATAAATGCACATACCAACCCTGCTCCCAAATGCTTAATCTCATAATCAATCGTCATAGTCCGAATCGTTAATCCACGAACTCCCTGGCAAAATGCCATGCCTAAAATAAATGTATGGAGAAAGACAAAATAAAACAGAAAATAAAATATCCTCTTCTTTCCTGAAACCTCTCCATGTTTTAAATAAATATGCTCTCCCCATGCAATCAAAGGAGGCAGCAGCGTCGCTGCAGTTCCCAATAAGATAAACATTTATTTAACCTACCACCTCTTCCACGGTGCAGTTCCTGATTCAATCAACTGCTCTAATTGCTGTTTTTCCAGCAACGTATCCATGCACTGCCAAAAACCATTATGCTGATATGACATCAGCTGTCCTTCCTCCGCAAGTCTTTCCAAGGGCTCTTGCTCAAAAACAGTCCCGTCATCCTTAAGATACTCAAAAATCTTACTATTTAATACCATATATCCCGCATTGATTGGCTTCGAGTCTATGATCTTTTTCTCTCGGAAAAATCGCACTGCCCCATATTGTCCGATATCAAGTGTACCTTTACTCTCTTTCTGTGTTACAGCAGTCAGTGTCGCGATTTTTCCGTGGCTTTCATGAAAATACAGCAAGTCCCTCAAGTCGATATCACAAACACCATCACCATATGTCATCATAAAAGTATGTCCATCAATATACTCCTGTATACGTTTAATACGCCCGCCAGTCATAGTCTCAAGCCCAGTGTCCACGATCGTTACTTTCCAAGGTTCCGTTCTGCTGCGATGTACTATGATATCATTGCCTGTGGTAAAATCAAATGTGATATCCGATGACCGCAAAAAATATTTCGCAAACCACTGCTTGATCTTCTCCTGCTTATAACCAGCACAGATAATAAATTCATTAAAACCATAATAAGAATACTCTTTCATCACATGCCAAAGAATAGGCATACCACCTACCTCTATCAACGGCTTCGGCCTGTATTCTGATTCTTCTGTAATCCGGGTTCCTTTCCCCCCTGCAAGCAATACAACTTTCACTGTCTCATCTCCCATCAGAGCATATATCTGCAATCAATAATAGCTTTCTCTGTCCGCGTCGCTATATCTGCAAATTCTTTCCATGCAGTAAGGATAACAACCTTCTCAGCCCGTTCCAATACCTCTTCAACTGATACCATATAGACAATTGGCAAATGATAGTGTTGCTCAAATGCCTCCATTGCCAAGGGATCATACGCCACAATATTAGTATATCCATCTGCCACCAATCTAGAAATTACTTTTGCCGCGGGAGTATCCCTGACATCATCCGATCCCGGTTTAAAGGAAAGCCCCAAAATACCAATGCAACCGCCTATTTCCATAACTTCTTCAATCCGCATAGCCATATAGTCAGAACGTGCCTCATTTACTGCAATCACATTCTTTAAAATTTGTGCATCCATCCCCTTTTCTTTCCCCATAGCATAAATAGCATTAGTATCTTTCGGCAGACAATATCCGCCATAACCACAACCAGGATACACATACGATGACATACTGCTGCCCCCCCAGCGCTTGTCCATATGCAATATTCGAAAAGCCTGCGCTATATCAATCCCGCCAATGGTATCTGCCAGTTGCGCCATTTCATTCGCATAACTAATCATAGTAGCCAGCAGCGTGTTTGACAAATACTTGATGAACTCTCCTGTATTCAACGATACACAGAATTTCGGAATATCGAAGCCTGCATATAACTCCATCAGCACCTGTTTGGTGCGCTCATCACTGACTCCCATAACAATACGGTCTGCATGTATAAAATCCTCCCAGCAGGATCCTTCACGAAGAAATTCCGGATTATTAGCCACACCGATCTGACGTCCCACCAGATATCCCTTGGCCTCTATGTATGGTATAATCTTTTCAGCCGTGGTGGAAGGCGGAATCGTAGACTTCGTAACCAATACCCGGTATTTATCATCATTACATGCTGCCAACGTTGTATCAAGCGCACGGTAGAGATAAGTCAGATCCGCTTCTCCGCCTTTTCCATAGGGTGTTCCCACACAATAATATACGCAATCGCTCTCAGCCACCACAGTCTCCGTATCCTCCTGCAGGAAAAAATGCTTTCCTAAATTACGCTCTAATGCCTCTTTCAACCCCGGCTCATGGAAAGGAATCCGCCCATCCTTTAATATGTCTATCCTATTCTTATCTACATCCACTCCATATACAGTCATCCCTTTGTCAGCAAAACCTACAGCAGTAGTCAATCCTACAAAACCGAGACCGAACACTGTTACTACCATATAAAATCTCCCTTATCGCTTTCCTTAATAAACTGTAAAAATCTCCGGACACCTTCTTCTACCATGATAGAGGGTGCATAATCCAGTTTCTGCCGTGCTTTATCAATCACCGGACAGCGCCTCTCTGGATTATTGGTCAGGTAGTCTTTATCCTCAGATGTCTGATAACATACTTTGCCTTCATATCCAAAGACCTCTCTTCCCGCCTGCACATAAATGTCTGCCAGCTGTTTGATTGAGATTTCCGGTTGGTCTATTCCGATATTAAAATAATCATATTGCCCATAAAGCATGATCTTCAAGTAACCGACAATCGCATCCGCAATATAGCAAAATGTTCTGGTAGGACTTCCGCTTGAAAGAATCACAATATCTTCGCCCTCATAAACAGCCTTGGCAAAATCAGCGGGTACCCGCTTATCCGTAATCCGCATCCCCGGCCCATAATTATTAAATGGACGTGCTACACCAATCGGCATTTGATACTTTTGGGCAAACAACATACACATCGTCTCCCCGAACCGTTTTGCCTCATCATAGCAGGCTCTCGGACCCGTTGCTGATACATAGCCTTTGTATTCCTCTGACGTCGGAATATGGGAAGCATCGGGATCCCCGTATAGTTCAGAACTGGAAAAAAAGAGAAAGCCTTTGATACCCTTTTCTTTGTAATAATCCAGCAGGGAGCGCAGTCCCCATACGTTTGCATCCAATGTTTCTATTGGATATTTTCGATAAAAAGTAGGCGAAGCAATCGATGCCATATGAATAATGTAATTCGCTTCTTCCGCTTCTGGTATATCCAATATGCAATCCGTAATCATGTCAAACTTGCGAATAATGAATCCTGGTGCAGACTCCAAATTTTCGATCCATATCGGTTTCCCAAGCATAAAATTGTCGAGACCGATCACCTTTTTTATCCCAAAAGTTTCTTTCTTACAGTGTAAAAAATTCATAAAATAGTATCCGAGGAATCCCCCACACCCTGTTACTAGAATAGTTGCGCCATACAGCTTCTCCTTTTCTACCCTTGAAAGATGCGCTTCTATATACTCCATATCCTCTACTTTGATTGACATACTTTCTCTCTCCTCGTCCTTCTCTAATCCATAAATGTCTCTATTTATTGATAATTTACTTTTGAATAAAACCAGCTGGCAAATTTATTCACAGACTTCTCCTTATAATATCAGCCATGAAATCCATCATTTCCTCAGTCATGCCTGGATAAACACCTATCCAAAAAGTCTCAAATAATGTGCGATCTGAATCGTTCAGTTCCCCTACAACACGATAACCTGAACCCGAATTTCTCATTTCATCAAAGCAGGGATGCTTGATCATGTTTCCAGAAAACAACATACGCGTCTGCACCTTATTCTGCTCTAATGCCTGCACAATCTTATCCCTGTCTTCTACTTTCTTTACCGTAATCGGAAAACCAAACCAACTGGGGGAAGCATTCTCATCCACCTCTGGCAGAAGCAGCTTATCCTGCAAATCTTCGAGTTTTTTATATAAGTATGCCGCATTTTCCTGTCTTCGCTTCACAAAACAGGGCAGTTTCTTAATCTGCGCACATGCGATCGCCGCCTGAATATCTGTAATCTTTAAATTAAATCCTAAATGGCTGTATACATATTTATGATCATATCCATGCGGCAGTTCACCATAATCGCCGTCATAACGATGTCCACACATGTTATCATGGCCTCCCAGACAATGGCAATCCCGTCCCCAGTCGCGGAATGACAGCATCGCACGATACAATATTGGATTATCTGTATAGACAGCTCCTCCCTCTCCCATGGTCATATGATGAGCTGGATAAAAGCTGGAAGTTCCGATATCTCCCCAAGTTCCTGTCTTCTTGGTAACACTATTAATCGTATATTCTGCTCCCAATGCATCACAATTATCCTCAATCAACCACAACTGGTATTTATCACAAAATGCCTTGATTTCTTTCAAATTAAATGGATTTCCTAATGTGTGAGCAATAAAAACCGCTTTCGTCCGCTCCGTCAAAGCTTCCTCCAGCAGTGCAATATCCATATTATAATTAGGAATATGGATGTCCAAAAATACTGGCACTGCCCCAAACTGAATGATTGGAGTAATTGTTGTTGGAAATGCTGCTGCCACCGTGATCACTTCGTCGCCTTTTTGAATCCGCCTCTTCTCTTCTATCAAAGGAGATGTTAAAGCATAAAAAGCAATCAGGTTCGCGGAAGATCCTGAATTCACAAGAGCAGCATACTTTACATCCAAATATTCTTTAAGTGCATCCTCTAATTCTTTGGTAAATCGTCCAGCCGTCAACCAAAACTCTAAAATGCTGTCAACACCACTAATTAGCTCCTGTTCGTCAAAAACACGACCTGCGTAACGGATATAATCTTTACCGCCTTTAAAGGGTTTATCATCCCCCTTTAAATATGTGTTATAATAATCCGCAACCATCTGGAAGATTTCCTCTTTTGCTTGTTGTTGTGATTTGTCCTGCATCATCTTTTCCTCCTGAAATTATATTATCTGCCTCAGTCTATCTCTTTACAAAATACCATTTCTCTCCATAGTTAGTATTTAAGGTCTTGTCTAAAAGCTCTTACTTCTGCTTATTCCAATTCCCTAATCCGCACACTGCTCTCTGGAGGATCATACGACACACCCCTTACATAAGTACCGTCTTCCAAAATGTTCTTGACTGCCTCTTCAGGATTTTTCGAGCCTAAACATTCAACTAATTCCAAATATTGAGAATCTGAATCCATTTCATCATGAAATACTGTTGACAATTTAAGATACTTCTTTGCAACTAAATATTGTCTATTCATAATCATTTTTCTTGCGTACCGCAAACACATGTATCCAAGCTTTCTAACAGCTTCATTATAACGCTGCTGGGGTTTCGTCATGCCAAAAGAATCAGCAGTACTGCAAAAAGCATTGAGAAGATTGTAGTGTTCAAATATTTGCACAAGATTTAGTTCAGCTCTTGATGTCTCATTTTCGCCATGCACGCGATAATTTACCAATGCTTTCTTTATAAATACTATATCCCCAACACACGCCATTAAAAAATTATCATACCAGTCTCCTGCCAGTTGAAATCGTAGTGACTTACTATGAAGCATTGTAATATAGGTAATTTTGCGGAATAGTATTTGCGAAGAAACCGCTATTCCCGCCATCATGTATACTGCTGCCTGTTCTTCACCATGAATAAAACAGCTTTGATTATAAAAAGGAGCGGTTTCCTTTCTTGTCCCTTTATCATCTACTTCGTTCCGATGTGTCATAACACAGCCAGCAGAAGGATACTTTTCTAAAGCTTTAACCATATTGTCTATTGCATCTGGCTCCAAACTGTCATCACTGGAAAGCCATATAAAATACTCCCCTTCTGACCTAGAAAAGCACTTTTCTGTGTTACCTGCACTTCCAATATTTCTTTTGTTCTGTAAAATATCATACCATATTCCGCGATTCAAAAACTTCTCCCGATATCGCGCCATTATTTCATAAGAATTGTCTGTTGACTGGTTATCCGAGACAATCACTTCAAAATTATCATAGGTTTGTGTCAATACACTCTCAAGACATTCTCCTAAATATTTACTGTAATTATAATTTGGTATCAATACACTAACCAACGGTTTTCTCATAACTCTAATCTCCTATATAAGCATAGCAGTCTGTGTCCCAAACTGCTGGTGAATGATGTCTCAAATATATCCGATATTCTGGCACTAATTTCTTAATTGTTATGGGAACCTCCCATAAATCAGACAAATAATGATATGCACTGATAGATAACTTAGGTTTCTGCTTTGCAATAATATGCTCAGCACCTTTTAATGCTTTTATCTCAAAAGTCTCAACATCCATCTTAATAAATGTAACTTTTTTTCCCTTTAAAGCCTCATCAATTGTCGTTATATGCTCCGTATGCTTTTCTTTTCCTTGAACATAGCTGTATTCTACTCGATCATTCTCATCTGACACACCAGAATTAATTAATAAGATTTTCTCTCTGTCATATTTGTTTGCCGTCTCTTCCAATTCCCGAAAAATCTCTGAGTCCAGTTCAAAGGAATAAATCGCCCCAAACTGCCCACCTGTTACCTGCATAAACTTATCTACTTGACAGTTGAAAGTTCTCAATAAAAAATAACTCTTTCACATAAATTTATGG
>CAMWXA010000072.1 GCA_947178035.1 uncultured Lachnospiraceae bacterium
TTTTCTTTCTATACGATAATATATCTCTCACAAAAAATCAAGGCTTTCTTGAAAACTTTTCCGGCATTTTCTGCCTTTTCTGCATATTGCATAGATACTTTTTTCAAGAAAGCTTGTTTTTCGTTAATTTATACCATGCAAAAACTGTTCACCCTGCCACGCACTATGCCTGCTTTGCATTTTCCACGCGCATCAGGTCATACGGCTCTGGCCTGTCTGCAAGTTTGACCTGCAGAATCTGCCTGGAATGCGGACAATTCTCGACGGCGTTTCCCTCAGCATCGCACATGGCGAGCACTTTGGTGCGGACATTGCTTCCGTCGGGCTTCATGATCTCAATGGTATCCCCCACGCAAAACTTGTTTTTCTGCTCGAACCGCGCATAGCCGTGCTCGTCAACAGACTCTACGCTGCCGAGATAAACATACTCATTGACATAAGTATTGTTGTCATAAATCTGTGTATTTTCATCCGGTCTGCCAAAATAAAATCCCGTTGTAAACTGGCGGTAAGTACACTTTGCAATCTCAGCTCTGTACCATTCCATATTTTCGCGGTACTTTTCCGCCGATTCAAAATAGTCGTCAATCGCCTTCCGGTACGTGCGCGCCACACATGCCACATAGAGCGCCGTCTTCATGCGCCCCTCAATCTTAAAGCTGTCAATTCCCGCTGCCACAAGCGCAGGGATATGCGCAATCATGCACAGATCCTTGGAATTAAAAATATAGGTTCCCCGCTCATTCTCATATACCGGAAGATATTCGCCGGGCCGGGTCTCCTCTACCACTGCATATTTCCAGCGGCACGGATGCGTGCATGCCCCCTGGTTTGCATCTCTTCCCGTAAAATAATTGGACAGCAGGCATCTCCCAGAATAGGAAATGCACATCGCGCCGTGGATAAAGCTCTCAATCTCCATCTCTTTTGGTATATTATCACGAATCTGCCTGATTTCGGTCAAGGAAAGTTCTCTTGCTGACACGACACGCTTTGCTCCCTGCTGCCACCAAAATCGATAGGTCTGGTAATTTGTGTTGTTTGCCTGTGTGGAAATATGAATCTCAATCTCCGGACAAATCTCCCTTGCAAGCATAAACATTCCAGGGTCTGATATGATCAGTGCATCCGGCTTTATCTCTTTGAGTTCTGTGAAATATGTTTCCGCCCCCGCAAGGTCGTCATTGTGTGCCAGAATATTTGCTGTCACGTACACCTTTACGTCATGTTCCCGCGCAAACCGGATTCCCTCCGCCATCTCCTGAATGGTAAAATTCTTTGCCTTGGCGCGAAGCCCGAATGCTTCCCCGCCGATATACACGGCATCCGCCCCAAATATAACAGCCGTCCGCAGCACCTCTAAACTGCTCGCCGGCACCAGAAGCTCTGGTTTTCCTGGTCTTTTATTCCTCATTCTACTTCTCCCTCGATATGTGCCGGGAACGCTGACTTTGTGTTCTTTACGCCGCTTCGCTTTGCGGAAAGCGTCACTCCGTCCGCAATCGGCAGTATTGTTGTTTCCAATTCCTCACAGTGCGTCAATTGGTAGAGATATTCCCGCATCCGGTTATGAATCGTGCGGTTCCGGCGGATTACGGCATATTTCGATTCAATCAAATCGCCTTCCTGCAGGACATTGTCCGATACCAAAAGTCCTGTCGGCGACAGAAGCCTCAATATATCAGGCAGAAAGTTGATATACTGTCCCTTTGCCGCATCCATAAAGATCAGGTCATACGCGCCATCCTCCTTCAATGTTGCCAGCAGCCCGGCAGCATCTCCTTCCAGGAGCGTGATGCGGTCTGACTTTCCTGCCTTCTCAAAGTTTTCCTTTGCAATTGGTATCCGTTTTTCATACTTTTCTATCGTCGTAATCTGACATCCTTCGGGCGCATATTCACTCATCAGCAGCGCCGAGAAGCCAATCGCGGTCCCGACTTCCAATATGCGCATCGGTCTTCCCCATGTAATCAAAAGTCTCAACAGACTCTGCATCTGTGGACGAATAATCGGCACATTGGTTTCCCTTGCATATTTTTCCAGCTCTTTTAAATGCGCTGGTTTCTCGCTGTCAAACGCGTGTATAAACGTCTGCATCCTCTCATCCATCGTATTTTCCATGCCTCCCTGCCCCTGCGCAAGCTGCATCGGTTATTTTCCTGCTGCTCCTAAATACAGGAGGCATATGACCTGCCTCCTGACTGCATTTTTATTATATCCTGTTTTATGATGAATCAGTCAGTTCTCGTCTGTCTCTTCTGTCTCATCACCTGCATCACACACTATTTTAAGCATTTCCTCCGCATTCATAGCCGTACTCAGCTCATAGACTCCTGGTTTCAGCAAATCTTTGTAATCAGAAAACCGCTCATATACATAGAACGCATTTGCATCTTTAATTAAACCTTTCTGCTCAAGCATTTTTGCAAGATCTCTGCTGTTCTGTCCCTCGGATATGACAACGCTGACAGTCCTGCCCTCACCTTCGCTTACAGGGATGTCGGCAAATACCTGATATCCAAAATCATATGCATATACTGCAAGCCGAAACACGACAACGATGACCACCGCTGCGATTGCAATTTTGATGATCATCGCGCAGATCGCCCCCAGTAACTGTTTTGCATTCATTCATCCACCTCCAAGTCAATCAACCCGCGGAGAACGCGCATGTTCTCCTTCAAACTTCAGATTTGGTCTGTCTTATACTTCCATGATAATCGGCAATATCATCGGCCGTCTCTTTGTCTTTTTCCACACAAAATCACTCAGCGTGTCCTTGATGGTCCCTTTGATCTTGCCCCAGTCCGTGATATTTTTCTTGAGACAGCCAAGCACTGCCTTCTCAATTACCTTTCTTGCTTCATCAAGCAGCTCGTCCGATTCCTTCACATACACAAATCCTCTCGACACAATATCCGGTCCTGCGAGCAGCTCCCCTGATGCGCCATCCAACGACATCACTACAATCAGAATGCCATCCTCTGCCAGATGCTGCCTGTCCCGCAGCACTACATTTCCAACATCCCCGACACCGAGCCCGTCTACGAGCACTGCACCCACTGGCACTTTTCCTGTGATGCCTGCACTGCTGTCATCCATCGAAAGCACGTCGCCTGACTGCAGAATAAAGACATCGTCCTTGTCGATACCCAAATCCATCGCTATCTTTGCCTGCGCTTTTAAGTGCTTGAACTCGCCGTGCACCGGCACCGCATATTTGGGCTTTGTCAGGGTGTAGATCAGCTTTATCTCCTCCTGACAGGCATGTCCCGACACATGTGTATCCTGAAAGATGACATCCGCACCCTTCTTGAAGAGCTCATTGATCACCTTCGTGACTGCCTTCTCATTTCCTGGAATTGGATTGGAGGAAAAGATCACCGTATCGCCTTTTCCAATCGAAATCTTTTTGTGCATACCGCTTGCCATCCGGCTGAGCGCCGCCATGCTCTCCCCCTGACTTCCTGTCGTGATAATGACCGTCTTGTCCTTGGGATAGTTCTTCAGCCGCTCGATATCGATCAATGTATTGTCTGGTATGCTGATGCGATTGAGATTCGACGCAGTCTCTATGATATTGACCATGCTCCGTCCCTCGACCACCACTTTTCTTCCAAATTTATCAGCTGTATTGATAATCTGCTGCACTCTGTCCACGTTGGACGCAAAAGTCGCAATGATAATTCTCGTCTTTTTATGTTCTTCAAACAATGAGTCAAAGACAGGACCCAGCTTTTTCTCTGATGGCGTAAACCCTGGGCGCTCCGCATTGGTGCTGTCGCACATCAAAGCCAATACACCCTTTTTACCAAGCTCTGCAAACCGCTGCAAATCGATGGCGTCACCATATACCGGCGTATAGTCTACCTTGAAGTCGCCGGTGTGTACCACAATCCCTGCCGGGGAGTAGATGGCAAGCGCCGCCGCATCCACGATACTGTGATTTGTCTTGATAAATTCAATCCGAAAACATCCCAGATTGATATTCTGTCCGAATTTGACCACCTTCCTGCGCACATTGTGTATCAGATTATGCTCTGTGAGCTTGTTCTCAATAATTCCCATCGTAAGCTTTGTGGCATATACTGGGACATTGAGCTCCTTGAGCACATAGGGCAGTGCACCAATATGATCCTCGTGTCCATGTGTGATGACAAAGCCTTTTACCTTGTCCTGATTGTTTTTCAGATAGGTGACATCCGGTATCACAAGATCGACACCCAGCATGTCATCTGCTGGAAAACTCAGTCCGCAGTCCACCACAACAATACTGTCTTCATACTCAAAGGCAGTAATGTTCATTCCAATCTGCTCAAGACCGCCTAATGGTATAATCTTGAGCTTTGACGTATTTTGTTTGTTCTGTTTCAAAATGAACCTCCTGTAACGTTTTTATCCGTTTCCTTATAAAATATTTAAATCAGGTCGATGTCGTCCAACATATTTTCAAAGACACCCGCTACAGCCGCAAGTTCATCATCATCCTCCACCATACGATAAACCTGCTCGTGATCGTCTGCGCCAGGGAAAGCCTTTAAAATATATGCTTCGCCATCATCCTCTTCTTCCGCGTCTGTTACCAGAATATAATTCACCCCGCCAATGGTTGTCTGCTCCAACACATAAAAATCTACTTTTTTTTTCTCCCCATCAGGCGTAAAGGTAATTTTTTCCATTATTGTAGCCCATACCTTTCCTTATTTTTAAGATAGTCCAAATACCCCTGCAAAATAAAAACTGCCGCTATCCTGTCAACGTGCTCTTTCCGCTCCTCACGTCTTATACCGGCTTCCATCATCGCTTTATCTGCTGCCACTGTGGTCAGGCGCTCATCCCACAACTGTACATTAAGCCCTGTCCTTCTCTCTAACATTTCCTGAAAGGCAAGAGTCTTCTCCACCCGTTCTCCCTCAGTGTCATTCATGTTCTTAGGATAACCAAGCACGATTTCATCTACTTCGTACTCCACAATTAATTCTTCGATTCTTGCCAAGGTCTGGCGAAGCTTGCTCTCAGATTTTCTTCGTACAATCTCAATTCCCTGGGCTGTGATCAATAGCGGATCACTGATGGCTACTCCCACTGTCTTCGACCCGAAGTCAAGTCCCATTTTTCTCATGTATTTCTCCATATTCGCTGTTCATATCCATCTAAAACCGTCCAGTCCTGTTCCATCCTGCATTGTAAATATACGATCTGAGCATCTCCTCCACAAGCTCGTCCCGCTCCACCTTCATGATCATGGCTCTTGCGCCCTTATGGCTGGTGATGTATGTCGGATCCCCTGACATGATATAGCCAACGATTTGATTCACCGGATTGTACCCTTTCTCTGTAAGAGCAGCATAGACAGAAGCAATCACATCTTTGACCGAAGCGGTCTCTCCGAGAGCCTCCGGTGCTAACTGTATGAATTGTGTACGCGTCAAATCTTCCATTCTCTATGCTCCTTCCAATCGATGAGCTTCCGTATTTTTTGCATTGTTATAAATATCATAACGTAATTTAATACAAAATTCAAGATGAAACCTACATAAATATAATATCATCGGCAAGAAATCCTTTGATCTCTCCTGAAATCAGTTGATTTTCAAGGATTTCGCCATGTGCCTCGCGCGCCACTTTCACATACTCTCTCGTGTGTCCCAGCCAGTATTCTTTTCCTGCAATCACTTTCTTCTCCTCAAACAAAACCTCCACATTTTTGCCGGTATAATATGCACGAAAAGTCTTTGAGTCCCGCTTTTCAACAGACTGCAGCACGCTGCTTCTCGTGTTCTTTAAATCTTCTGGCACCTGCATTGGCATCACCGCAGCCTTGGTTCCCTTTCTCTTGGAATACTTAAAAATGTGCATCTCATAAAAACCGACTGATTCGACAAACTGTCTGGTCATCTCGAATTCTTCTTCCGTCTCCCCTGGAAATCCCACAATCACGTCAGTCGTAATTGCCGGATGCGTGAAGAACGCGCGCAGCATTTGGACTCCATTAAAAAATTCTTCCGGCGTATAATGCCGGTTCATGCGCTGCAGCACTGTCGCACATCCGCTTTGGAGCGACAAGTGAAAGTGCGGGCAAAAATGTCTCAGCCTTGCCAGGCTTTTTGCAAACGATTCCGTGATAATACGCGGTTCCAGCGAGCCCAGCCGAATCCGCTCGATACCTTCGAGCGCGTCAATCTCCTGGACCAGTGTGAGCAGATTTTCCTCCTGATTCTGATCTTTCTGAAAGTCCATACCATACGAGCTGATATGTATCCCTGTCAGTACAAATTCCTTATAACCTGCCGCCGCAAGCCCTTTGATCTCTTCAAGTACATCCTGCTTTCTGCGGCTTCTGACACGGCCTCTCGCGTAGGGTATCATACAGTATGTACAAAACTGGCTGCACCCATCCTGTATCTTGATATATGCACGGGTGTGCTCTGCGGTTGATGTCAGCCGCATTTCCTCATACTCCGTTGTACGATTGATGTCAATCACGCTCTTGTGCGTCACACCGTCAAAATAGTTCTCGAGAATTTCCACCAAATCCTTTTTCCTGTTATTCCCGATTAAAAGATCCACTGCGCTGTCCGCCTCCACGGTCTGTGTGTCAGTCTGTACATAACATCCGACTGCCACGACAATTCCCTCAGGGTTGGTCTTTTTTGCTCTGTGGAGCATCTGTCTGCTCTTTCTGTCTGCAATGTTCGTTACTGTACAGGTGTTTATGATATAAATATCGGCCTTTTCATCAAACGGCACAATTTGATACCCCTTTTGCCGCAGTGTCTGCAGCATGGCGTCCATTTCATATGAATTTACTTTACATCCCAGATTATGATATGCTACTGTCCTCATTTTGCACATTTATCCTTTCGTCTATCCTTTTTGGTTCTATTACAATGTCAATTTGTACATATTTTTAGTTAAATTTCGTCAATTTTCATGACAACTGTTTTTTATCTTTAGTTGACTTTTCCGTTGATTACCTTTATTATTAAAGGGAAGGGATAATAAAAGGAGGTAATCAGAATGAAAACAGTTCAGATTTCTTTAAACTCTATTGACAAGGTAAAATCTTTCGTAAACGATATCACAAAGTTCGATTATGATTTCGACCTTGTTTCAGGCAGATACGTTATTGATGCAAAGTCTATCATGGGTATCTTCAGCTTAGATTTATCTAAGCCTATCGATCTGAATATTCATGCTGAAAGCGGCGTAGATGAGGTTATGGAAGTATTGAAGCCTTATATCGTATAGTATCTGTTTTACAGTGATACATATGGATATCTTGTCCGCTAAAGCTTAAATAGCAAAGCTTGAATATTAAGACGAGTTGAACATTTACCGGGTACAGTTTTGTACCCGGTTTTGTTTTCTGCCTTTTGTCTTTTGATCAGAACGCTCACCTGTATACAATCTCAACCACTTCATCGGTGTCCAGTGCGGTCTTTACCAACTCATCAATTTTTTCGTCGAGATTTCTCTCATGAATTCGTATCACATTGAGATTCGGCTTGGTCACGGGATGCTTCGCCACAAAGATCGTACAGCAGTCCTCATAGGGCTGAATCGACGTCTCATATGTATCAATCTTCTCAGAGACTTCCACAATCTCCTGCTTGTCAAAACCGATCAGCGGTCTGTAGACTGGCATGGTACACACGTCGTTTGTCGCCATGAGCGACTGCATGGTCTGGGAAGCCACCTGCCCGATACTCTCGCCTGTGATCAGTCCCAGACAGCCGCTTTTCTTTGCAATCTCCTCGGCGATGCGCATCATATAGCGCCTCATGATAATCGTGAGTTCGTCATGCGGACACTGGTCATAAATGTAAAGCTGTATCTCTGTAAAGTTAATAATATGCAGACTGATCGGTCCGCTGTACTTAGATATTGTTCTTGCGAGATCAATCACTTTCTGTGTCGCGCGCTCACTTGTATAGGGCGGTGCGCTAAAGTACACTGCATCGATCCTGACGCCGCGCTTTGCGATCATATAGCCTGCCACTGGTGAATCGATCCCTCCCGACAAAAGCAGCATCCCCTTTCCGTTCGTCCCGACCGGAAGGCCTCCCGGTCCCGGAATGACGGTCGAATAGATATAGATTTTTTCCCGCACCTCAATGCGCAGCATTACGTCTGGCCTGTGCACATCAACTTTCATCTCCGGAAATGCGTCTAACAGCACTTCGCCGATATCACAGTTGATTTCCATTGAATTTTTCGGATAATTCTTTCTTGCTCTGCGCGCCTCCACCTTGAATGTGAAGTTCTTGTCAGGATATACTTTGTCGATATAATCGATCACATCCTGGCAAAGCTTCTCAAATCCCTCATCCTCCACATGGACTACCGGACAAATGCCTGTGACGCCAAACACAGTCTTCAAATTCTCTATGGTCTCCTCGTAGTCAAAGTCTGAGAGCGAATTGACATAGATTCTTCCCTGCGACTTCGTCACCTCAAATGTACCTTCACAGCGCGTCAGTGCATATCGTATCTGATCGCACAATCTGTCCTCGAACAGATATCGGTTCTTCCCCTTCACGCCAATCTCCGCGTACTTTATTAAAAATGATTTGTACATAACGCTTTCTCCTTCCCTGCAGGCCTGGGCATGAACACCCGCCCATGCGGAGAATGCCCGGAGGGCATTCTCCATTAAGAAACGCTCAGGCTGTGTCCTTTGCAGCCTTAGTGTTTCTTAATATTTTATTTTCTGGTGTAGTGTCTGAGCATTGGTATCAGCTCACTCATGCATTTTACCGTATAGTCAATCTCCGCCTCTGTTGTATACAGGCTAAAGCTAAACCGCAGTGTGGAATCCAGATACTGCTTCTCGACACCGATGGCCTTTAGCGTTGCCGATACGGACGGCTTGTTGGACGAGCACGCGCTTCCGGCCGACACATAGATTCCCTTATCCTCCAGTGCGTGCAGCATCACCTCGCTGCGGATGCCCTGGATGGAAACGCTGACCACATGCGGTGCGCCATCCTGCCCAGACGGACCATTGATCCGAATGCCATCGATGGCACTCACACCCTTCACAAAGCGCTCTTTGATGCCGTACAGATATTGAATCTTGGCGTCGAAATCCGCAAAGATTTCTTCGACAGCCTTCGCCATGCCTGCGATACCTGGCACATTTTCCGTGCCGGAACGCATTCCTCTCTGCTGCCCGCCGCCAAAAATAATCGGCCGCACCTTCGCCCTCTCATTGATATACAAAAATCCGATGCCCTTCGGCCCATGAATCTTGTGGGCACTCACAGATAACAGATCGATATGCATCCGCTTTGGATAAATCCTGAACTTGCCAAATCCCTGAACCGCATCCACGTGAAACAGTGTATTCGGATTCATGCGTTTGATCAACGCCCCCGCCTGCTCAATCGGCTGCACGGCTCCGACTTCGTTGTTTGTGTGCATGATTGATACCAAAATGGTATTCTTTGTCATGGCTTTCTCAAGATCAGCAAGCCGAATGACACCGTTTGCATCCACAGGCAGATACGTCACTGCAAATCCCTGCTCTTCCAGATAGGCACAAGTCTGCAGTACTGCCGGGTGCTCAATCCTGGTCGTTATGATATGTCTGCCCGCACGATAGTTTGCATACGCACCGCCAATCAGCGCGATGTTGTCCGACTCCGTTCCTCCTGATGTAAAAAGTATTTCCTTTTCCTGTACTTTCATGCATTTTGCAATGACTTCTTTGGCATAGCGCACATATTTTTCGCTCTCCACACCCTTCTTGTGCATACTGGATGGATTTCCATAGTCCTCACACATGATATGTGTCATAAGCGATGCGACTTCCGGCAGACATTTTGTCGTCGCCGAGTTGTCAAGATAAACTTCCATCATATTTCACACCTTCAAACGTATTTTGTCTCCATTCCAAGTCCGACAAAAAATATGTCTAACTTCAGAACAGTAATCATATAATATAAATATGCGCTCTTTGCGGAGTTTGTGCGCATTCCATTCTACAACATTATTCTGTCTTTCCAATAAACCGCTATGTGTACCTGTTCTGGTTCATACCCTCTCTTTTGAGTCCCTTACAATTCTTTCTGAACTTTTGATGCGGGCTTCCTCCATCGTTTCTTCATTTGTGACGGCTCTTGAAATCTTAAACGGAATACACTGCTCCCTGACGGCCTGTTTCACAAACACCGTAAACGCAGACGTCATGTTCAGTCCCAGGTCCGCAAAAAGTTCTTCCGCCTGTGCCTTTAGCTCCTCATCCATTCTCATTGTTACATTTGTAGTTGCCATAACACATCTACCTTTCTACCAGAATACCATGGTCTGTATTGCCACTCTGAGTATAGTGCATATTTTATACCGTGTCAATACAATGTTTGTGCAGGCTTACCGGTCTTCCAGCTGGTACATAATCCACGCCATAACTGTCATGCCTGCGGTCTCTGTGCGCAGAATCCGTTTGCCCAGTGTGATTGGCGTCATGCCGCAGTCAGCGGCTGCCTGGATTTCATTTTCCTCAAATCCCCCCTCCGGTCCGATCAAAACAGCGACGGACTGCCCCGGCTTTAAATGTTCCATAACCTTTCGCGTCCCTGCCATACCTGCTGCCCCGTCAAGCAGCGCTTCCATCTCGTAGGGAACGAGCTTCACATCCATATTTCCTGCATATTCCAGCGCTTCCTGATAGCTCATGACCTCCCGCACGCCCGGCACGAGGCCGCGCCTGCTCTGCTTTGCAGCCGCCTCTGAGATTCCCTGCCAGCGCGCAGTCTTTGCCTTTGCCTTCCTATCATCCAGCTTCACCACACAGCGCTTCATGGCAACCGGAATAATCTCGTACACGCCAAGCTCCACCATCTTCTGAATGATAAACTCCATCTTGTCCCCTTTGGGAAGTCCCTGAAAAAGATATACCCTGGAGGGCAGTTCCACGCCATCCTCCTTGATAAAGCGCAGCGTGCACACCACTTCCGCATCTGTAATCTCCTCAATCCCACACCGGTAATCCCTGCCGTCAATGCCATTGCTGACACTGATCTCATCGCCCTGCTTTAGACGGAGCACATTCTTGATATGGTTCACATCATCGCCCGTAATTATGACACTTCTGTCAGAAATCTGAGACGGCTCCACAAAAAAATGATACATACCTTGATCCCCTGACTCTCTATTTAATCAAATTGACACTGTCCGCCACGCCGTTCCGTTACGAATCTCTCCTGCGCGCCGTGACACTCACCCACTCGCCCTGATAAGTCACTTCAAGAACTTCCAGGCCGGCGGCCTCCACCGCGTCGCGCACGGTCTGTTCCTTGTTGTCAATAATTCCAGAAGTAATATATACACCGCCTGGTTTGAGCTGATTCACAATAACCGGCGTCAACGGCACCAGCACATCCGCCAGAATATTTGCGACAACAATGTCATATTTTGCATAGCCAACCTTGTCCTGCACTGCCTTGTCCGTGATAATGTTTCCAATCATCATCTCAAAGCGCTCTGGTGCAATATGGTTCACTGCCATGTTCTCCCGCACGGCCTCCACTGCACAGGGATCGAGGTCTGTCCCAACCGCATGCCTGATGCCATACATCAGCGAAATAATGGCAAGAATGCCGCTCCCTGTTCCCACGTCAAGCAGCTCTGTCTCGGATGTGATGTGCTTTTTAAGCTGCCTGATGCATAACTGTGTCGTCTCGTGCATCCCTGTTCCAAATGCCGTGCCAGGGTCAATATGCAGGATTTTCTTGTCCCTGTCCTCGGGCCTGACTTCCTCCCACGACGGTATCACCAGCAAATCGTCTATATAAAACTGGTGGAAAAACTGCTTCCAATTGTTGATCCAGTCGATATCCTCCGTCTCAGAGACCATGACAGTCCCTTCTCCGATGTCCATCATGCTGCGCAGATCGTCAAGCTCCCTGTTGATATTGGCGACAATCTCGTCCGCGGACAGGCTGATGGCTGTATCTTCTGGATTTTCCCTGCTCTCCTCCACAAAAAAGCTCAAGTATGCAATCCCGTCATCCTCTGGTCCGTCAGGCAGGATATCCACAAACATCTGCTCTTTTTCCAACGGTGTTAATGGAACCTTATCCTCAATCTGTGCTCCCTCAAGACCAATATCGTAAAGCGTGCTGATAATAATATCTTCTGCATCGGTGATTGTCTTTATCGTAAACTTTTTCCACTTCATAAAATAACCTCCTCAAAATGTTTTCTCCACTCCCTGCCACACGGCACATGCTGCTCTGCCTGATCCGCACCAATGCCCACATCCATCTGTGCACATAAAAAACTCCTGTGCGACACTATATACTATCATATCACACAGAAGTTTTTATTACTATTATCATTTCTGATAAAATTTCTGAATTACACCCATATATTTCGTCTTTCCACGCATCAATCCTGCGCCTGTCCCTCCGATAATCCGTGCTGCACCACGCAGCAGTCCGAACACCAGTACTATCAAAATGCATACCACTGTCACCAGAAATGCATACTGCCAGAACCCGTTCCAGTCATTCCGGTACAATCGTCCTATAAACGGAACCCCCAGAACCATCACAAAATACCAGAACACCGGTATCACAAAGCGCTTTGCCGTACTTTTTACTTCTGCATGTGTGGCAGTAACAAAATGGTTTGAAATGCTCCGCACCAGATAATAGATTGCAAAAAGCATCGAAAAATATATTACTGTGCCGATCATCGTATGAAGCCTCTCTGCTGTAAGCCATGCTGGCAGAATATCGTTCTTGAGAATCATCGGCAGATAGATCGAAACGGTAATTCGTATCCCGTTTACAAAAACCGTTGCCACATAGGAAAAAAGTGCACTAAACACAAACCAGTATCCCTTTTTTCTCCATGAATCCATCTGATGTGTAAACGAAAATACCATCATGACAAACGCAATGAGCAGAAACCGCACACCAGAACAGGAAGGGGCGATAATAAAGCGATATTCATGGCTCACATACCCGACATGTGCCATCCTTTCAAAAGAAATGCCGCTCAGGATTCCCACCCACCATGTAGTGGGTGTCAGAATCCATGAGAGCGCCTCACTGTCTGCTGTCCGGTAAAATAATTTGATTGCAAGTACTGTCAGAATCGCTAAAAGATAACTTATCAGGTTCTTTTTCATAACAATGCTCCATTCCTGCCCAGAATTGCAGCTTTGTACACAGGCGCCCATCTGCTGCACAGCATTCTATGCGCTGTGCCTGTGCAGACGCCTTTTTATAAAAGGAAGCTGCATCGCGATAATCAGTGCCAGTGCCAGAATCAGCAGTATTTCTGCGGGTTCTGAACCAAACAGGTAGCCACCGACTGCAAAGTTTGATACTTCCAGCGGCAGTGGAAGCGGCTGGTCCACGTCAGTGCTGTTTTGGTCAGGATTGCGCACGGTCTCTGTCACTGCAATAAACGACGTGTATGGTGTCAGTATATTATAGGTCAGTCCAAGCTGTGTCACTTCCTCTTTCACATCGGGATCACTTTCATTCAAACCATAATCTGTCAGACGCTCGATTCTCTTCTGTGCCCACAGATAGCTGAGCACATCACTGTCCAAAATGACTGCTGTGGCATCTTTTTCATCCGAAGCATTCTCATCTGAATCACTCTCCGTCGATACCAGCTCTGCGACAGAAATCGTCTGCACATAATCACTGTTTCCTGTCTTTCCCGTAATCTGGACCGTTCCTGCCGGATCACCGCGCCATTTCCCCAGAAGGACGATCGGTCTCTGTGCAAAGAGTGTCGGAAGAATAGCGGGCTCCACGTCATAGACATCAAATCCGTCAAATTTTACATTGATATCTGTCATGACAGGCGACTGAATATATGTCTTAAACCGCTCAGCTATCTCTGACGCATCTTCCTGGTCTGTCACGACAAAGGGTTCGCCCTGCCCTGTCTTTGCGATTCCCTCGATTAAATTGCGGTTTACACCCCGTCCAATACCAAATGGAAAGAAATCTGTATCACCTATATTTTCATGAATAATTTCAAATATTTCTTTCTCTCCATAAATATAACCGTCTGTAATGACAACGATACTGCGCGACACATCTTCCCTGTTTGGTATTGCGATCGCATCTCTCAGCGCTGGTGCAAGCTCTGTCCCGCCAGAGCCTTCCTGCTCATCGATAATCTGAATCGCCTTGTTGATATTCTCCTCATTGGCTGGGACAGATCGCTCTGACATCTGCATAGAGGCCCCGGAAAACAGAATCAGATTAAACGTATCGGTCTCTCTGAGATCAGACACAAGATTCTTGATCAATTCTTTGGCTGTTTCCAGCGGATATCCGGACATCGATCCCGAAATATCAAGCACGAAAATATATTCCCTCGGCGGAATCTCGTCTGGATTGCAGCGCTCCGGCGGCTGTACCATCAGCATGAAGAAATTCTACAAAACCCCTATATACCGAAACAAACCACAACAAATAACCAGCCCGAGCCTCATACTCACTCTTCTACACATCACA
>CAMWXA010000073.1 GCA_947178035.1 uncultured Lachnospiraceae bacterium
CCTTAAATATATGTAAAAATTAATAATATAATAATGATACACTAAAGTCATAAAAAAGTCTGTGACGTTTTCTGAAAAAATTTTTTTCTAAAAACGTCATAGACTTTTTATTCTGTTGGCGATAACATTTATTACAAAGTTCGACAAAATATTCCATATTATTAAATATCAATCATCCATCAAGTATAGATTCAATGAATTAATTGTAGGGAGGAGCTGAGTGGGAGTGAGAAGTAAGATTTCTCGGATCAACAAATATCTGGCCATAATCTGGATATTCCTGTTAACTGTCACTGTTCCCCGTTCTGTATATGCAGAAGACAAAATGGAAACGCAAAAAGCAGTCGTATTCCTGCTTGATGTAAGTGGCAGCATGAAAACAAATGATCCCAACCGCTATGTGATTGACAGCATTGCACAGTTTATATACACACTGCCCTCCAATTATGAGATTGGATTTGTGGCGTATAATGCAGAAGTCTGCGCCAGACAGCCGCTTATGGACAATGTACGCAGGAAGGAAATAATGCAGACGGCTGAATCTGTACAATACACAGGTTACAGCAATGCAGGAGCAGGGATGGCAGAAGCCGTGGAGATGTTGACAGAAAGCCTTGCCATAGAAAAAGATATCGTTTTGCTCTCGGATGGGGAGTGTCTGATGGCAAATGAGGACGCCACGGCACTGTCCTATACGATTTATCAGGAAGCAATCCAACAGGCGGCGGCAGACGGAATACGGATTCATGTGATTGGACTGGGGGAAGAGATGGAGGATACAGAAAACTCGATCTTTCAGGCGGCAGCAGAAACAGGGGGAGGAGCCTATCATTCCCCACAGGCACTGGATATTCAGACCTCAATTGATATGATCCTGCAGGGACAGTTTCAGATTAAACAGATGACAGCAGCGATTGTTGATGCCGGTGAGGACACTGCAGAGCTGAAGATCGATCTGCCGTTCACATATGCGAGTACAGTTCGAGTACTTCTGACAAGCAGTTCCCCGATACGGGATTTGACAACTAATTTTAATGCGGATGGAGCCAGACAGGTCAATGGAGAGCGATATTCTCTGATTGAGATTGACAGCCCTAAGGGAAACAGGATGGATATCAGTTTCAATGGGACGCCAGGCCACCAGATACGCATTATATTGATACCAGAATACAAAGTATTGCCGAAAGTATCTGTTTCTTATGAAGATCATACTCCAGAAGATGTGAATGCATCTGTATTTGACAGGGAGGCAGTGGTTACATATACATTTTATGACATGGAAAATGACAGGATTCAGCTGTGGACGGAGGAATATTTTGCGCATAACAGACTGTCGGCAGATACGGCAGGAGAAGTCAGAAAAGGCACATTAGAAGATGGACAGCTTCAGATGCGCGAGACAGTGACAGAGAGAAGTGTAAAAGAGGTATCCTTTGACTGTTCAGAGTTTCCAGCCAATATCCTGGAGATCAGTACTGTGACAGTGACATTGGAAGCGCCGCCCGCGCTGCCCGTGGAGGAACCGGAGGAATTTCCGGGTGTAATATATGGAATTGCATTTCTGGCAGTGGTACTCGTGATATTGATCGTAACTGTGGTGATCCGATTAAAGAAGTCCATGCGCCCAGTTGTGGTACCAGACAACGACGAGCGTCCAGAACCAGGGAAATCCAGTTATGTAGGACGACTGAACATTTATGTCACAAGGACAGCATCGGGGTATGATATCAGCCCTTTGTCATATGATCTGTTCCGGCTGCCGTCCACGAGAGTAATCTCCATGTCTGAAATTCTTGCAGGATGTGGACTCAGAGAGGTGTTTGAGGGGGCAGAACATATTTATATTAGTTCTGGGCAGGGACACAGCGTTATTTTAACGAATCAATCGGACTGCTGTATCATGAAAAGCGGAGAAATCCTCATGAAAAAGAAAAGCTACCAGCTTTTTGCCGGAGCAAAGGTGGATATCGCGTTTGAGGATGAGATTAGTGAACTGACTTTCCAGTACAGGGAGTTGAAACCATCGGAAATGTATTGAAAAACAGAAAGAGTTTTTTCAAATAAAGAATAACAAAAGAACAACATAAGGAGTGAGAGGAAATGGAGATAATCAATCAAACGAACCGCACACTGCTTCTGGATATGATCAATCCGGACAAGATGGATCTGCTGACGCTGGTCGGAGATGTGAAGGGGCTTGACAGCCTGAGTGATGACCAGATGCGGGAAATCAATCAGCACCTGGAGTGCCACAGCTATGAAGAGATGGAACGCAAATTTGAACCTACCGTGTGGTCGTTTTTTGACGCAAATTCGCAGTCGGTCAGGTACACGCTGGAGCGTCCTGAGACGATACCGGCATCGATGCTGACAGCAATCAACCTCAATGATTACGACAGCTTCTTCAAGACTATTCTGACAGTCATGGATTCAAGAAAGGCGCAGGGACTGCTGAATGTAGAGTTTCATTTTGAGCAGCTGCTCGAGATGATATCTCCGAAGAAGGTGATGGAAGATATTAAACTGGTGCGCAAAGAGATCCAGTACAATTATCAGAAATATTCAAACCTCGAAGATGGCGATCCGGCAAAGCTTGATCTGGGTGACAAGCTGAATCTTTTGTTTGAGGATGCCAGCAAGAATTACAATAACATCATGGCAATGCTTCCGCTTGCGATTGAGGATATCAAGACACGTCTTCTGCTGGGGAATGGCGGACAGGAAAAAGGTGGCAAGGGAGTCGTCGCAGGTGTCCTTACGATGGGTGACAACGGAGAGCTTAAAATTCTGGAAGCGCCGAAGGAAGAGTCCACAAGCCTGGCAGTTGTCGATGACGAAGTGACAGCTGGTCTGGTTGAAGTCCTGGCAGATGACTACCAGTCAGTAAATGAGTCTCCCAATGATTATGTACAAAACCTTGTAGTGCGTACATTTTGCCCGCTGACTGCAATAACGCCGACAGAGATTGATGTGGAGACAGAGGTGGCAAACTACAATTCTTATCTGGAATTTTATCGCACTTCCAAGGATAACTTTATCAAAGTAGTAAAGCCGCTGGTAGAGAAACTTCTGGGAATCAGAATGTTCTTTGATCAGTACAAGAGCAAGACAAAGGGGATGACACCAACGCTGGTAGTTGCCAATATCTCGCCGGAGATTCTGGCAAAAAGTCCCAATATCCCCAGACTGATTACCTATCTGAATACGACGAACAGTAAAAATAATTTCAATGACACGATCTGGTATGCGATCTATCCGAACCTTTCGTGGAGCCAGAATGTGACAAACAAAATCCACAGGGAACGCTTTCAGGGAAATGTCAAAAAGGCCGGAACAGATGTATACAGCATGGAAGCATTGAGTACGTTGCTGAATGTCTTCAAGGATTACCGGGTAGAGACATTCTTCTCCTTTGAAAACCGTGAGGAGACTACCTTCAATGCTGTTGCAGCAGAGGGCGTTGAAAAGATGATCGAGCGCTGTGCGCCGCTGATCGGGAAACCATACAGTGAGTTTGCGATACCAGTGCTTCCGAATTTTACAGTGCTTCCCAAGAATAAGTCAGGAGTGGTGCTCGACAGCAAGATGCACATCACAGACAACAACGGTGTGGAGCTCTCAGAGGCAAAAGAAGATGTCATAAGACTCTGGATCGAGGGTGTCTATATAGGCGGCGCTTATGTCGCAGCAGGTTTCCGGGCGGCATGCCAGTGTCCGGAATTTTTGAAAAATCATTTTAATATGACAAAATTAAGAACAGATTTGGAACTGCCCGGTGTCCGGTTTGATATTGAGGCAGGCAATAATTCACTGATGGCGTATACAACCATGCCCAAGGAGATCACAGGATTTACCAATACGATCAAGACACAGATCAATCAGAAGAATTTCGGATGGGTGTTTGCATCAGAGAATGCATCCAAAGATGGGATGGCAATTACGAATATAACGGTTTATAAGGCGAGAAACCTTCTGTATGATACGGAGAACTCCACTTATGAGCCGGTATATAAAACACAAGTCACTACTTACATTGAGAGGATCCTGAGATATGTGACAGGAGATTTCAAGGAAGATAATATACGCGATTTCTTCTCGAATAATCCCAAGAGCCAGAAGAGCAAGTGGCTTGCAAAACAGGACTGCATCAATGCAATCATAACAGAAGGAGACAGTCTGGAATACAGCATCAATGATATGAACGGCATCTGTGAACTGACACTTTCCTTCAACGGCAGTCCAAGAAATCTGGAAGTACAGATTAATCGTATTTCCGGGGTATAATATAGGACCCAGATTTGTTTATAAGGAGGTATAGCTATGGGTTTTAGGGTAACAATCGATGGGTCAGGTCCAGTGAACCTGACAGAAGAGTGTGTGACAAGTGTGGATTTCTTCTCAGAGATACCCACAGATTCCAACGCTCGGGCAACAGATAACGGAACCGCACTGAAAATACGCGGAAAACTGTTATTTTCTCTCAATGCAGAGGCAGAGGATACCACACTTAATCTTGCGAAGTGGAGTGTGGTGCCAAGCGAGAGTGCAGACGCTTACAGAAACGTAAAGGTAGAGGTCGTAGCATCTGGTCAGGTGGTAAGGCAGTACACGCTTCCGAACGCATTTGTCATGGAGTATGAGGAAGAGCTTGATGATGAGACAGGCGTAGGAGAATTTTATCTGCATGTGAAGCAGAAGAAGGACCTGACGAAGCTGACCAGCATCGAAGGCGGATTTAGTGCATAAGGAGGTGGATACATATGTCATTACGTGTGAAAGTGAATGGAGCAAACAGTTTTGAAATTGCAAAGGATTGTGTACAGAAGATCAAGTTTCGTACAGATATTCCTCTGGATTCCAATGCAAGGACGAAGGATGTAGGAAGTACTCTGGAGATTACCGGTAAAATCCTGGTGGCAACAGATGGAGATCCGTTTGACAGCACCAGACAGCTGGCATTGTGGTCAGTTGTTCCGGCAGAGGAAGCAGCAGCTTACAGACAGGTAGAGGTAGAGATTATCAACGCAGGTATTACAGAGAGAAAGTACAGCTTCCCGCGCGCATTTGTCGTTGATTACAAGGAAGACTTCTCAAACAGTGACGGCATTGGGCAGTTCACAATCGTTATCAAACAGAAAAAGGACAAACTGGATACGATCGCTATTGAAGGTGGCTACATTAGTGCCTAACAGCCAGTAGAGTACAGGGAAAGGCATATCATAGTATGATGTGCCTTTCCTTAAAATTAGGATATGTGATTTATGTCCATCCAAAGTGTTTTCAGCAGCTGAAAATATTTTGGACAGCCATAGATAGATACAGGAAGGGCGGTGGAGAAAATGACAGACTGGTACAGTGTCTTACAGGTTTCCAGACAGGCATCTGAGGGGGAAATCAAGTCTGCATACCGGAAAATGGCAAAAAAATACCATCCGGATGCGCACCCCGGCGACCAGAAGTGTGAGGCACGTTTCAAGGAAATAACTGAGGCATATACAATTCTCTCTGATGCGAAGAAACGCCGCAAATATGACGAGGAGCTAAGCGGACAGTCCCAAAAAGAACCATACCAAAAACCAAAGGAGAAAAGCAGGACAGATGAGGGTGTAGGAAAAGTAAATTTTGAGGATTTGTCGAGAAATTTTGAGTCCTTCTTTGGTTTTAATCCGAGAACGAAAGAAATAGTAAACGAGAAAAAGTTAAATCCCGGCAGAAATACAGGGAATCCATTGGATACAACAAAGCTTTTCGAAGCTTTTATGGGGAACATGAAGAGGTAAGCTGTATGGATAGAAAGCTAAATTATGCGGCAGCCCTGCTGTGTATAATCATTGCAGGACTGCTCTGTTATCAAATGGGACTGCGCGCGGGCTGGCCATGGGCGATAGCAGCCGTAATCATAGGTATTCTCCATATGATCATTCCCAAGCCATCAGGACAGAAAGTAAGAAGTGAGCAGTCCGTTCCATTAAGTACGCCTACAGAGCTGGAGCTTTTGAATGAGGAGGGCGGCACACTCGCTTCATGGAGTATTTATGGAAAGAATGGAATTGTAATCGGGCGTGATGTTGGAGAAAACCAGGTGACAGTCAATCTCGACCATACGGAGTATGCCAGTATGATTGATGTGGAACATGCCGTATTGAATTATTCGAAGGATACATGGTATGTGGAGGATATCTCTTCAAAAAATGGAGTCAGCGTACAGAAGAGTGACGGAAGGAAATACAAGCTCACTTATGGAAAGCCGTGCCGGATTGAACAGGGGGATATTATCTTCATCGGTCTGGCAAGATTAAAGCTTCGGTGAGTAGTTTTAGAAAATATAGCAATGTGCAGGAGGCAACAATGGGAGAATCAAATTTAATCCGCTGTCAAAACGGACATATGTTTAGCAAGAAGCGATATGGGACGGTGTGTCCCTATTGCAACATAGAGACACAGACGCAGGAAAAGAAGGAGACAGAGAAGCCGGAAGTTGATATTGAAGAGGAACTTTTCAAGGAGGACATCAAGCCTGTATGCGGATGGATTGTGTGTATCTCAGGACCGCGGCAGGGAAAGGATTACAAGGTCGTATCTGGCAAAAACTTTGTCGGAAGGGCGGATGATATGGATATCCAGATTCTGGGGGACAATGAGATCTCGCGCCGGAATCACGCAGTGATTGTCTTTGATCCCAAGAAAAAAGAGACCGTTTTACTTCCGGGGGATTCCAACGGACTGGTATATCTGAATGAGAATGCAGTGTATGTGCCTACGCCGCTGAATCCTTACGATAAGATTGAACTTGGAAAGTCTGTATTTGTATTCATACCATTCTGTGGGAATAACTTTATGTGGGAAGCGTGAAGAAACGACGGAGGTAGGATGCAGATGGACAATTGTATTCTGGTGATATGGCTATTGGTTGCGTGTGTCCTTCTATTGGACACAGTCGCATTGTATATTCGATATCCATCCAGGAAAAAAGAAGGACCCATGATTGGTAAAAGTATGACAATCGGCGGACGGGAAGTGCAGGAGGACCAGATTGGTGACATGGAGACAGCAGCTGGCGTAATGGCTGTGTTGGCAGATGGTGCAGGGAAGGCTTATGGAGGGCGGATTGCCAGCCGGACTGCAGTCAATACCTGTCTGGATATTTTCAGCGATTACAATGCTTTTTACAATCCACAGTATTTCTTCAGAAAAGTATTTCACTGCGCTAATAAGGAGATTCTTAAGGTGCTGGGAGATGACAGCCGGGGGTCGGCCAGTATGGGGTGTGTAATGCTCCGGGCAGGATATTTATACTATGCACTTGTGGGAAATGTAAAGGTATGTGTGTACCGAGAAGGAAATCTTGTGCCAATATCCTCAGGACATACTGTTGCTGTCCTGGCAGAGCAGAAGTTCCATGAAGGAACCATTTCGCGGGAGGATGCGCTGACACTTCTGAATAATAAGAGATTATACAATTATCTAGGGCAGGATGGGTTCAAGGATATAGAATTGTTTGATGCACCCGTCAGAATGAAACAGGGTGATATTGCCGTGCTGATGAGCGACGGTGTTTATGAGCTTTTGGGGACAAGAGAGATCGAGGCTGTTCTGGGTAAAAAGGCAGACTGCCAGCAGAAAGCCTATGACATTATAGAGTTGGTTAATCAGGCTCCGGGAGAAGAAAAGGATAATGCCAGTATTATTCTGCTGGAATGGAGGGCATAGACAGGCATATGAGAAAACTGAATTCAGAATTTAAGACAGCATTTACTTCGGAGGCGGACTGTGACCTGAAAAATACGGATTATTTTGGATTTGTAGAGCTGGATGATTATGCCTGTTATGTTGTTGCAGATGGAATTGATGACCAGATGGATGCGGTCAGTGCAAAGCTGGCAGTAGCAGCTGCGATCAGTGCTTTTTCGGAAGCGCCTTCCATGGGAAAACGCACCATGCGGGCCTGCCTGAATGCGGCAAACCAGGCGCTGATCCGGGAGACAGGGAGTAAGAAGAAACTGAAGGCCTCTGTCATGATTGTATTGACCAACTATATAAAGCTCCGCTATGGACAGGCAGGAAATGTCAGGCTGCGGCTGTACCGAAACGGATTTGTCAAGTACCAGTCAACGGATCAATCCCTCACACTGGATTTGGTCAAAGAGGAGAAAGTAGAACCGGACAAGGTCTCAATCCATGAAGAGAGAAACAATCTGTACGCCTATCTGGGACAGGAAAAGGAATTTCATCCATATATTTCGAAGAAAATAAAACTGGCAAATACAGATGCGATCGCCCTGTATACCCGGGGAATATGGGAGAACATAGACGAAGGGGAACTGAGTGATGTCTATGCCGAGGCATCCAATGAGCCGCAGGAGCTGGTGGACAATGTAGAAGAGCTGCTTTTGTCCAGACAGCCCGGAGACTTGGGCAAATACACCTTTGTGACGTTGTTTGTGAACAAGGTATTCACAGACCCCAATAAAAAGCGGAGAATCCGCCGCGTGATTATGATTATCGCAATCGTGCTGGTCATTGCGGTAGTTGTGGCAGTTGTGCTGACCATCCTGCACAACCGGCGTGTCAGGAAGCAAGAACAGATGGAGCAGAATTATCTGGACACGATAGAGTATATCCAGATTGACAATTATGCACGGGCACAGGAATGCTGTGAGCAGGCTTTGCAGCTGGCTGAAAGTCTAAAGAACCGTGCCATGGTAAAAGAGATTGGAGATTATAAGAAACTCATAGAGTCTGTGCTGATGGCGCAGGAGCATATGGATGGACAGCGGTATGTAGAGGCTCAGAAGGCATATAGGGAAGCAGCTGCCCGTGCTGTCTATGTGGACAATATAGGACTTGATTACATTAACGACAGACTTGCATTGACAGCAGATTACATATCTGTCTATGACCTGATCAATCTGGGAGATATATTAGCGCTGAACCTCCAATATGATAAAGCGGAAGAAAAATACCTGGAGGCAAAGGCTGCCGCCGGAAAGATTTATTTCGATGACGGAAGGAAATCTGCGATGGAGGCGCTCGAAAAGCTTTATGAGGACCAGAAAGCTGAGAAGGAAGCGGAGGAGGCAGACCGTAAGGAGCAGCAGAGCCAGCAGGAATCCGGAGCCAATTATGTGACGCAGGGTGACGTGGCATTTGCGCAGGGCGACTATGAGGGTGCAAGGGTGTATTACCTCTCAGCGCAGCAGCTCTACAGTGATATGGGAGACCAGACACAGCAGATGGCCGTGGAGGAAAAGCTGCAGACGACAGAGGAGAAATTAGAGGAAAAAGAACTACTTAAGGAAGAGGCAGAAGGTTATGTGCAGGAGGCAGAGACAGCTGCGGAAGCGAAAGAATATACCACTGCCAAGAAATATTACCTCTTAGCGAAGGATGTCTATGCTTCCCTCAAAATGGATGACAAGGTGGAAGAGATGACCCGAAAGATGGAACGGCTGGATATCAAGATTGATGAACAGGAAACGGCAGCAGAGGACGATAGTGCTGATGTACCGGCAGAGGACAGCGACAGTGTATCGAACGTAGATAGTACCGAGATACCGACAGATACCAGTGATGAAACATCGGAGGAGCTGAGCTCTGTAATGGTCTCAGAATAGTGAAAAGAGCGGAAGAATCAAAGAATGTGAATCAGGGCAGATTTATTGGCACGGAAGAAGGAAAATGTATCATTACAGGATATCAAGAAGAATAGGATTGTTGTCTTACGTGTGCCAAATACAATAGGCATATAGACAGGAGCCGGGATGAGTTATGCAGATGAGAAAATGATAAAGGCAATGAATGCCCACAAAGAGGGAATCCAGGGCAGCATTGAGGAGGGCATCTCCATCAGGGAGGAGCTTTACACGTTTGAGGAAACGCAGCTGTTTGATGGCAGGATGCAGGTCATGCTTCCCCAGTCTTTCAAGGACATGCCGGATGGGCTTGCAAAATTAAAATATCCCATGGAGCAGCGTCCTCAGGTGATCAGGACAAATGAGGGGACGGACATTAATTTCACATTCAGCCTGCTGGATCAGCCGTTGGAGAACAGCCAGGTGAAGCTGCTGGGGGATACACTGAAAAAGGCGCTCCGCAGGGCAAGGCCAGACATGAGGTTCATGGAGGACGGATTTCGGGAGACCAAGGGGCACACGACAGGCTGGTTTGAGTTTATCAGTAATGGTATTGACGGGAAACTGTACAACATCATGTATTTCACGCCGGTAAGCGGCAGGCTGATGCAGGGAATATTTAATTGCCCTGTAAAGGATGCACAGAACTGGAAACCGGTCATCCTGCAGGTGATGGATACCATTAAGGAGGGCGGACAATGAAGGAACGCTGGATAGGATTGTCTATTGTAGAATTTGTCTCCATACAGGAGATACAGATCCATAAGAAAATAAATGAGCATGGAAGGGCTGAAATCAGGGGGATTATTCATACCGAAAATGAGGAAAAACTTTTTAAGAGGGCAGAAACCGGCTGTGCATCCCTGTTTATAACAGATGAGGCCGGTGAACAAAGGAATCTGTTTTCCGGGATCATAGATACTATGGAAGTGGAAAAACTGGGGGAAGTAAAGAGTGCCAGGATCGTCCTGACAGGCGCCACAAGGCTGATGGACTGCATACCCTGTACCCGCACTTTTCAGAATGAGGCGATGCCTTATAAAAATCTGCTGGGCATCATCAATTCAGAAAACGGACAGGTGATGTTCCTGCAGAACTGCGGACAGGGCAGGACAACAAAAAAATTAATCGTGCAGTATAGGGAGACGGACTGGGAATTCGCCAGCAGGCTTGCATCGCATTTCAACCAGCCGCTTATACCAAACTACGAGGCTGAAGGGATACGATATTCGTTTGGGTTGTGTGAAGCTTCCCCTGAAAAAAGAATAAAAGCTATCAGTTATTCTGTGGGGAATGCAAGGGAGGAATATCTGAACAAAAACCGGAACGGGGTTCCAGGGATCCTGCCGGATGACTTTGCATTTTATCTTGTCAAAAGCCGCGACTGTCTGGAACTGGGAGACAAGATTTCGTTTCTTGGGCAGGTGTTATATATATATGAAGTGGAAAGCAGACTGGAGGGGGAGGAACTGATACATGCCTATATCCTGCGCAGGGCAGGCGGTTTCAGGACAGCATACAGTTACAATGACAGGATTGTCGGTGCGTCCCTGGATGCGTCCGTGACAGATACCAGAAATGACACGGTAAAGATATCTGTAAACGTGGACCAGGGACGGAAAGGAACCGGGGCAAAGTGGTTTCCTTATTCGACAGTATACTCCTCACCCGATGGCACGGGCTGGTACTGTATGCCAGAGAAAGATGACAGGGTCAGGCTGTATTTTCCCAGCGAGCGCGAGGAAGAGGCATATGTCATCAGCGCCATAAACTACGGGAACACAGGCGGTGAAGGAAAGAGTAATGCGCCGAGGAGCGACCCTGACCGAAAATCCATTTCCAACAGACAGGGCAAACAGATTGAGCTTACGCCCACAACGATCACCATGACAAACAATAACGGTATGTCCATATGTCTGGATGATGACAAGGGAATAGAGATCAAATGCAATAAAAACGTTGAGATCACTGCAAATGGAAACCTGACAGTGAAAAGCGACACCGGGCTTGATATACAGGCTGCGGACTACATAGAGCTGGTACAGGGGGACAGCAAGCTTACCCTACGGGATGAATTAGAGATAAAGGGGACAAAATTCAATGTGCAGTAGCGGAGGAAAGAGATGGACAACAGAGAACAGCTGACTGGATTTGCAAAGGGATTCATGGCGCCGAGACTGGAAAGAAACATAAAAGACCTGCAGCAGACGATTGACCGGGAAGGCGCAGGGATAAAAAGAGACCTGCTGTCATGTATGGACAGTCTTTTTAAAATGTGCATTCACCAGCAGAAAGCGGACAAGCAGCCTGTAAGATATATTCATTTCTTTTATCTGAGGCTGTCAGTGCTCATACAGCAGTATGACATACAGGTCAATGTATTTTCAGAGCGATCTTATATGGATGATGTAGAAACCATGACGCTCTGGAAACCGCGTTTTATTATGAAATATTATGAGGAGGATATGGAAGCGGTCAGACAGGAAGCGGGGAAACAGATCATACGCTTTGGATATCCGCAGCTCATGGAACTGCGGGAGAGGAGCTTTGCCATCTATGCCATGCTCACAGGACAATACCTCATGAGTGTGGCAGGAGATATAGCAGGCCTTGATTCCTTCCGTCAGATGAAGAAGAAAGATGACATACAGATCGTGTATGGAGGATACATGGATAAAGGAATACAGATCTGGCCCCTGGCAGCACGGGAGGAGAAGCAGTGAGGTACCGGGAGATATTCATGGTTAAAACCGGGGACAGCCCGGTTTTTATCAACTTTGTGACAGAAATAATTAAAAAGTGTTCCTGGCTATGGGTATAAAAGGGATAGGGATAATGCAAAGGCTGCGGCCGCAGAAACAATCGAAGTGCTGAACCTGTTAAGCACTTAACAATGAACTCTTGCGCAAAATGGCAAAATTTTGGTTCTGGCTTGTCCAGGTTAGGGGATACTGAAAGATAGGGTGAGGAATAAGTATGGCAGAGATACATAATGGAAGATATGCATTGGCAGATCCAGGCAGCGGGCTGACTGTGGTTAGCATGGAAGGCGGGGAGATTAACATGTTTGGAAGCTGCACGAGAATCAAAACAGCACAAAGGGAAAGTTACCCGGCGATCGATGATGAGCCAGCAGTGTTACAGGCAGAGGATAGTATAAAGGAAAAGCTGTTTACGGAGGGTGCAGTACTGGCAGCTCTTGCAGGTGTGGCTGCAGCAGTTGAGGTGACAGAAGGAGCAGTGTTAGCGCCATCAGTCTGTGCATTGGGGGGCGTAGCCATAGGGGCAGGTGCAGCTGCTGCGGGAACAAGAGTCAGTGGTTCGCAGACAGGTTATGACAGGATCCGGGAAGCAGATCCGGGAAACCAGATGACAGGCGGCGGCACCGGATATGCGGCAGGCGCTTCGGTATATGGACTTTCGGCGGCAGTGCCTGCCATGTCAACGATAACAGGGACACAGTCAGGCATGATGCCTGGAACCCCGGACTTTACAGCAGACGCAGTGCCTGGGATAACGGCGGCAGGAGGACATGAGAGAGCAATTACCATTGGGGTATATACAGCAAACGATATCGATTCAAGCCATAGTGGCTATGATGTTATTCTGGATAAGCTGTTCAATAAGGATGCGGATGCATATGAAGCAGCCGGCATGGTTCTGGATATGTCTGTCAGGGATTATACTGATTTTGGTGAAAGGAATCCAGATCCAGGGATTAGAAAGAACAATTCAGATGGAGAAGGGATGCTTTTGGAACGTCTTAGTGATCCTTACGGAGATGAAAATGAGGACAAGAAAGAAGAAAAGAAATATGGAGAAATTAAAGCAGGAAGGTCTGTTGGCAAACGTAATAGATTAGATAAAATATTTGATACATGGCGGGCAAATAATAAGGGCCCAGACAGCCAGGATAATGGCAGCGCTGGAGGGAATATTGTGTTTAGCGCGGGGAGTGAAGACGGGTGGTATTCAGACATTGCAGCAGTTACGGCACCTGGCAGCGCCACAGACGAAATCTTCGTGCAGTCTACCAATAATGCGGATAAAACAAAATTTCCGGACATATATGTCTATGACGGGTTGCCGTGGAAGCCTGACAGCAATACATACTTCTTTGATCTCAGAAAGGCCCGCGAAGATGTATGGCCATTGTATGAGAAGGCGGGGGCATCCAAAGGTATGCTTTCATCAATGTTAATGTCAAGTGATGTCAGTACCAAGCAATCAAAAGAAGTCACTTATAATGGGCAGTACGCAGCAACAATTGACGGCATTCCGGCATTAGGGGTGGGTGTATGGCCTGCAATGTGGAAGAACTATTATCCTGAGGAGGCTTTGAAGACAATACAAATGGATGATAGTACAGCAAACTGGACATATAAGATAGCAATTGTTGTAGTCGATAAGGGCGAGGATGTCAGCGATCTGTCGAAATGGAAATATGTACCGGCAACACGGATATCTTCAAAAGCGGATACTTTTTATGGCTGTGTGCTGCAAACGAATGTAACACTAGATAAGGGCGAAATAATATTATCAAAATCAGACTCCGGGTGGAAGGATAATATATCTGTCGGGAGTGTTAGCAGCTATGGCAGCGATGAAGCATCTATCGTTAAGATGCTGAAAGATATTGTGGCAAAAGGTGGTCGTTTGGGTGACTGGTGGGTGCACTATGTGGAAACGTATAATATAAAAAACAATATGAATGATATAAACCGCAATTATGATTTTGCCGGTTATGTAATTTACGGCGATACGT
>CAMWXA010000074.1 GCA_947178035.1 uncultured Lachnospiraceae bacterium
GATCTTGACGATGAAGATTTCTCCGCAAATACTACCAACGGCAAAAGCCGTTCCTATGTGCCGATTGACATAGACAATGCTAAGGAAATCATTGGCGAAAAGGTGATTGAGACACTCGATAAGACAAAGGAAAAGATTGAACACTTCAATGTATCCGAGAAAATTGACAAAGCGAAAGAAATCATTGGGGAGATGACGGCTCCCGCTGTGGAACCTGTCTATACACAGGTAGATATGTCTGCCGCACCTGCTGCTGATGATGACACTGTGACAGACGACAAGAACAGTGATAATGAAGTAAAGTCCGTATCTGCCACCTATGCAGATTCATCTGATACAGAGAGCATTACGGAAGAGTTTTTTGATGACTCTAAAACAGAGGCTTAACATGTTCCGTTTAGCATGAAAAACAACAGGACTGTCCGAAATATACGATTTTACAGTCCTTTCATCAGAAATAGGAGGGGACTTGCGAGAATTAATGTTTCTCAAACATTATCCAATTCTTGCTAAGCTCCTCTTTTTTCAACTTAGTCGTTCCCTTTAAACACGAAAATTGCTCCGTCTGGTTTTCGACTGTTTTTCTCAGTTCCGCTGTTTTAATTTTCGCGCTCTGACGTCCCCTTAAAGACTCCCATCCATATCTACATTGCCTGCAACTGCGGATTCCCGCGTCCACTATTTATGTGGATGTCTGAACCAATGTCATTAACTTAAGCAAAAAGTAACACCATAACTAAACTTGTAAAAATGATATCTGCAAGTAATATTGATTACTCTGTTAAATTATGTTAATATGAATGTAACAGGTGTGTGCAGATGGGGAGTGCCACACAAGGAGGTACGAATGAACGAAAAATTTTTTGACCTTGCAAGAGAGAAACAAGACCGCATGATTAATGGTGCGCTTGAGGTGTTTGCCAAAAATGGATATAAACACGCCAGCACGGATGACATGGTAAAGGCAGTCGGTGTCAGCAAGGGGCTCTGGTTTCACTATTTTGGTTCCAAGGAAGGCATCTATGTATTTGTGTATGACTACTGCGTCAAATATATGCTGCTGGAGCTGTCTACCATTGTGGATGAAAATGAGAAGGATTATTTCGAGCTGATGAAACAGGTCGCTATGACAAAGACAAAAGTTGGCAAAAGTTATCCGTATCTCACAATTTTTCTGGAAGAGGCAGCGCACGAGGCAGAGACGGAGCCTGTCAGGAAGACTGCGGAGTCGAGACGGATCTATGAGGAACGCATCGGTACAATTTTTAAGTTATCGGAGATAGAAAATGTCTCGGATAAGTCAAGACGGGAGCGCATCAAGAGGATGCTTGATTACTGCGTCAGCTGCATCATACGGGAGAAGACGGCAGAGGCGGCTGATTCTGAGATGATATTCAGGGAGATCAAAGCATATATCGAGTTAGTCCGGGATATGACAATGAATCTCACCTGAATTGTTTTGGCAGGCGGGTCCGCAGTTACTTTTTTTGCTGGTATACCGGGGCGGCGGGGTAGCCGCCCTTCAATTTCTGCATACCGCGCTGAATGGCGTCTTTTGAGTTTTTCCAGTCTGCATCCGCATTTCGATAGTCGAATTTCTCAACCATCCAGCTGACATCTTCCTCGAGACGCTTTAAATTTGCTTCCATCAGAGGAAATATCATGGCAAAGAACGCATCACACTGCTTCTGATTCAATTTTTCCACAGCGCTTTGACATAGGTCTCCAAAGTGAACGAGACAAAATCCCTTGCTGTTTTCCACTTTTTTTATAAAATCCGTGTCCTTTTTGTACATATAGAAAAAGGTGTCAAGATATCGCGCATAGGTGTCTTCGTACTGACGGCAGATATAGCAGGAGCGCTGCTTTTCGCAGGCCCACGCTGTCATGGTATTATTGATTTCCTTAGAGCGTTTCAGGCGGTCCACAAAGGAAATCTTTGCCGGCTTGAACTTTTTGACTTCGCCAGAAAATTCGTCGTTGATTTTTTTAAAGTGGGTTTTCAGAATCCATGCATTGCCAAGGGTGTTTCCGTACTGGTACATTTTCAGGAAGTGGTAGCGGCAGAAGCCTTCTTTGTCAGTGAAGTCGCGGATATCGCTCTCCATGTATGAGGAGCCGGAACCGAGCGTAAAGTCAAGAATATCCTGCTCCAGCTTTTGCTCGATGAAGCAGAAAGGACACTCGTCGTCCGCTGCGAAGGCATCATTTAAGGGAATTGTGTAAAGCTGTTCTTTCATGATTGGTGTTCTCCTTTTTGAATAGATAAAGTATAAAGACATTTTAACATATTTCACGAACAAAATTCAAAAATTTTCATAAAAATATATATAATTGTCAAAAAATGTGTTAAAATGAATACAAATAAAAGACGAGGGAGGGACTGTTATGAGTAAATTTATGGTAGCGGGTTTTGTTCAGATGGAAACAATTGTCAGAGTTGAGGAGCTGCCAGTTCCATATAAACAGTTTGACAGCATACCGGAAATGGTCGATACGGGTATTGGAGGGGCAGGTTTCAATGAGGCGATGGCTCTGAAATGGCTCGGAAATGAAGTGGATTTTATGAGCATGGTGGCAAGGCATATGTCGCGGCATCAGATTGAGGCTTATCTTGAGACCTATGAAGTGGATCTCAGCACAGAGTATGTACTTCCGCTGCTGGATGGTATGCCTACTTCAGTGATTCTCTATTGCAAAGGAAAGAAACAGACCTTTGAGGATGTCAAGGATATCAGGCATGTGGACTATGATTACGAGATACTCGAAAGACAGATACAGGATAAAGATATGGTGCTCATATCAAACTGCAATTTCTGTCGTCCGATTATAAGTCTTGCAAAGAAATATCAGAAGCCGCTTGCATTAAATGTGCGCAGTATGAGGGCGGAGAAGATCGCGAACAAGGAAGATTTCCTGGCAGCGGCAGACATCCTGTATATCAGTGATGATGATCTTGAGAGCGAGCCTTATGAATGTATCGGGGAGTGCCGGGAGAAGTATGATCCAGAAATCATTATTATGGGAATTGGCGACAAAGGTGTTATTCTTTACACAAAGGAGGACAACAGTTTTATTGAGTACAAACCGGTAAAGACCAATGAGATTGTCAACACCGTGGGAGCTGGGAATGCATTGTTCTCTGGATTTTTACATTACTATGCCAAGACAAAGGACGCCAAGGAGGCGATCAAAAATGCTTTGCTGTTCGCATCGTACAAGATAGGATTTGTGGGGACATCCAACGGATTTATGACAGAAGAGCAGATTGAACAGTGGAAGAAACTGATCTGGATATAATCCTCGAAGACAAGCACAATTACACTGGTAAAATTGATATGAAATAGAATAGTTGATTCTAGAGCGTGTTTGAAAAATCATTCCTACCATCTGCACGTCCCACTTTGCGTGATATTTGCACCAAATTCAGGTTACATAGCCCGCTATGCGCCCTTCATTTGGCACAAATCTCCCACAAATTGTGACGCACATCTGGCAGAAAGCATTTTTCAAACACGCTCTAGAGTGTGTTTCTGGAATCAACTATTTTATGTTTCTATTCTTCCAAATAAATATATCTTAAAAATGCGACAGCATTGTCCATACTATTGGAGTTTATGACAAATCCTAAAATAGGTTCCATGCCGACATAGTAATGATACTGATTTAGTTTTGGTGAGTCTGTCACATAGACACCAACCGGAATTAATTCGGCACTCTCTCCAAATTCTGCGTAATAAAGCTTATCTGAAAACTGTGCGAGCAGATCGTCGGGAAGGACAGTCGTGATATCATGAAGGCACTCGCTCCTTGCGAAATAGTCAAGCGTAGCCGCGTCGCCCACGATAACATCGAGTTCACCGGTTGACAGAACAGCCATGGACTTTTGGACACTCATGTATGTGCCTTGGTCAGTGCTGTCCGGGAGATAATTCATGGTAGCATCGATATAGGCATCATGTTCTTTCGTATTGATCCCAGCATATTCGACAAAACGATCAACCAACTCTGTGCTAGAGGAGTCTCCGGTGTCATTGTAGAAGAAGGCACCAAAGGCAGTGTCGGAAGGCGCCGTCAGCATGGAATACGCAAGAGAACCCGCGAAGATGAGGACGATTATGCCGACAATTGTCTGCTTTAAGTAATACTCCTTAAAGTAGGCCAGCTTGTCCTTTAGTGGAGCATCTTTTAGCTTGGCGTTCTGCTCCCGTATTTCATCGTGCATTGAGTTGTTGTTGTCGCGATTTTTGTTATAAACTTCCATGATAGTACCTCCGTTTATCAGATAAGATAATACAAAAAGCTATAATACTCCGGCTGTACGAATCAGACTTATATTGCCGGTGGTTACAAGATATAATAAATGGAAATATTGGTATCTGTCAATTATCTCACTATTAATTTTTTCTAAACCTTGCATATTGCATTGAATTATTCTATGATATAAGATATGATTTAATAATAAAATTTAAGGAAGGTATTACATTATGAACGAAAGCTACAAGGAACTATTAGTGAAGAAGGACAAAGGGACAAAGGAGACACTCATCAGGGCTGCAAGTGTTGTCCCGACAGTTTTGATTGGAATTTTGACGCTCCTGACCGGAAATATCGTTTTTTTCATTGTTGTTATTGCTCTTGGTGTGCTTGATTATTTTGTATTTCAGTGGACAGATATTGAGTATGAGTATCTCTATCTGGACAAGGAAATCTCAGTGGACAAGATTATGGCAAAGACAAGAAGAAAGAAGCTTATGACGATCAGTGTGGAAAAAATTGAAATTATGGCACCGGAGAAGTCCTATCAGCTGGATTCTTACAGAAACCGCCAGACGAAGGTGACAGATTTAAGTGCCGGACATGATCTGCCAGATCAGAAGCTTTACTGGGTATTTTATGAGGGAAATCAGAAGATTCTGATGAATCTTACGGAGGATTTTGCCAAGACAATCAAGGGAATTGCACCCAGAAAAGTTTTTACGGATTAAACGCTTGACAAGCTGTGCCTGCTTTAGTATAATTGTAAAAATATTTTTAGAAGTAACAGCGTAAACCACTTAGACAAAAAGCATATTTTTGCCAGATGAGTGCGTTGGCACTTGTCTTTTTTACAGGAGGAAGAAAAATGGGTCAGATAATCGGCGAAGGCATTACTTTTGATGATGTACTCTTAGTACCAAGCTACTCACAGGTAATTCCCAATCAGGTTGACTTAACGACATGGTTGACCAAGAAAATCAAGCTTAACATTCCTATGATGAGTGCAGGAATGGATACTGTCACAGAACACAGAATGGCAATAGCCATGGCAAGACAGGGCGGTATTGGAATCATTCACAAGAACATGTCTATCGAGGCACAGGCAGAAGAAGTAGACAAAGTAAAACGCTCTGAGAATGGCGTTATCACAGATCCTTTTTCACTCACTCCGGAGCACACACTAGGCGATGCGGATGCATTGATGGCAAAGTTCCGGATCTCAGGTGTGCCCATTACGGAGGGCAGAAAACTCGTCGGAATCATCACAAATCGTGATTTAAAATTCGAGAAAGATTATACAAAAAAAATTAAGGAGTCTATGACTTCAGAGGGGCTGATTACGGCAAAGGAGGGCATCACGCTCGAGGAGGCCAAGAAGGTTCTCGCAGATGCGAGAAAAGAAAAGCTTCCTATCGTGGATGACAACTATAATCTGAAGGGACTTATCACAATCAAGGATATTGAGAAGACAATCAAGTATCCGCTTGCAGCGAAGGATGAGCAGGGAAGACTGTTGTGCGGTGCGGGTGTCGGCATCACTGCCAATGTACTTGAGCGCGTGGAGGCACTTGTGGCGGCGAAGGTGGATGTCATCGTGCTTGACAGCGCGCATGGACATTCTGAGAACGTGCTCAGATGCCTCAAGATGATCAAAGAGAGCTATCCTGATGTACAGGTGATAGCGGGAAATGTTGCGACGGGCGATGGTACAAGGGCGCTGATTGAGGCCGGTGCAGATGCTGTCAAAGTAGGAATCGGACCAGGTTCTATCTGTACGACACGGATTGTTGCAGGGATTGGTGTACCGCAGATTACAGCGATTATGGATTCTTATGCAGTGGCAAAAGAATATGGTATTCCTATTATTGCAGATGGCGGTATCAAGTATTCCGGCGATATGACAAAGGCAATCGCGGCAGGCGGAAATGTCTGCATGATGGGCAGTATTTTTGCGGGATGCGAGGAAAGCCCGGGAACATTTGAACTATTTCAGGGGAGAAAATATAAGGTGTACAGAGGCATGGGCTCGATCGCAGCCATGGAGAACGGAAGCAGGGACCGTTATTTCCAGTCAGATGCCAGGAAACTTGTTCCGGAAGGTGTCGAGGGACGAGTTGCTTACAAGGGAAATGTGGAGGACACAGTATTTCAGCTGATGGGCGGTCTCCGCTCGGGTATGGGATATTGTGGTACGCAGACAATCGAGGAGTTGAAAAACAGAGGCAAATTTATGAAGATTTCTGCTGCTGCTCTCAGAGAGAGTCATCCACATGATATCCATATTACAAAGGAAGCACCGAACTACAGTGTTGAAGAGTAATTTCGCAATGAGCGCTGTCACCACCTTGTGACAGCGTTTCCTTTTGTATATACACGTCGGGCAGGAAAAGTCTTTCCAGCTCAAAGAGATATAGGAGAGTAAGATAAATGTCTTTTTATACAAAATACCGTCTCTATGATGAAGGAATCGAGATTATGATTCCATCAGATATTGAACCGGCAGAATCTTTTGTTCCATCACAGAATAGCTGGCTGTCAAAGGATAAAAAGACCATGATCAATGTCACACGAGGCGGGGCAGATCTGACGGAGGAGAATTTAAATAACAGGCTGAAGGAATATCGCGAGGGATTCTGCAAGGATGTCAGTCATTTTGACTGCAAAAAGGTTGGCCGGCGCTGTATTAACAGCAAAAGTTTTGGGGAGATACAGTATCTGTCTAGGGTGACTGGATACTGTTTTTACAATATATTTATGTTGGGAAGTTATCGGGGAAGAGAATTAATTGTTACGATTCAGTGTATGGAAAGCAATTGGACAGAAAAGGAACCGATGTTAAAATACGTTGCAGATTCCATCAGGGTATTAAAGACACAGGGAGCAGCGCTGACGGAGTAAGATAACGAAATATCGGTCAAAGACTGAATCGAAGTTTTAATGTAGTCGTAATGTGTAGTAATATATAGTAGCATAGAAGGGATTGGTAATAAGATGAAGGACACAGTAGAAATCAGATGGCATGGGCGCGGTGGGCAGGGCGCAAAGACAGCAGCACTGCTGCTGGCGGACGTGGCATTCAAGACAGGAAAATATGTGCAGGGATTCCCGGAATACGGTCCGGAGCGCATGGGGGCACCGATTACGGCCTATAACCGCATCAGCAGCAGCCCGATTACGGTACACTCCAATATTTATGAGCCTGATTATGTCGTGGTGGTGGACGAGAGTCTGCTTGACAGCATTGACGTGACGAAGGGGCTGAGTCCCGATGGTGCAGTTATCATTAACTCTACGCGCAGCAAGGAGGAAATTGAGGAGCATCTGCACGGATATCAGGGGGCTGTTTATACAGTTGACGCAAAAGAGATCTCAATAAAGGCGCTCGGAAAAAATTATCCGAACTCGCCGATGCTTGCCGCTACAGTGGCAGTGTCAAAAGTTATGGAGCGGGAGGAGTTTCTGACAGAGATGAAAGCTTCTTTTCAGCATAAGTTTGCAAAGAAGCCAGAGGTAATTGATGGAAATATGATGGCACTGGAGATGGCTTTTGAGGCAGCAAAGTAAAGTGAAAAGATTTTCTAAGTTGTCAAAAGATGTTGTCTAAGAAAATCAAAATTTCACGTGTCAGGTTTGTGCATGCATAGACTTGAGGGATATAGACAAAGAGAGGTTGTTACATATGGCAAACGAAAAGATATATGATAGAATTAATGAACAGAGTCCCTGGCAGGATATCACAGAGGGCAACAAGATATTTGAGGCAGCGACATCAAAGGATTTCTGCACTGGTGAGTGGAGGACAGCAACTCCGGTGTGGAATCAGGAAAAGTGCAAACAGTGTCTTCTGTGTACACCAGTATGTCCAGATTCGTCGATTCCGGTTACTGCGGGGAAGAGAGAAGATTTTGACTTTGACCATTGCAAGGGCTGCGGCATCTGTGCCAAGGTCTGTCCATTTGGTGCGATTTGTATGAGGGAGGGAAAATAAATGGCAATCAGAGAACGTTTATCAGGGAATGAGGCAGTAGCTTATGCTATCAGACAGGTCAATCCAGACGTAATGCCGGCTTTTCCGATCACACCATCTACAGAGATTCCACAGTATGTGGCAAATTATATTGCAAACGGCGAGATTGACACGGAATTTATCCATGTCGAGAGTGAGCACAGTGCCATGAGTGCCACAATTGGTGCATCTGCGGCAGGTGCAAGGGCGATTACGGCGACTTCCTCATGCGGCATGGCTTTGATGTGGGAGGAGCTCTATGTGGCGGCATCCAACAGACTGCCGATTGTACTTGCTCTGGTCAACAGGGCATTGTCTGGACCAATTAACATCAATGCAGACCACTCTGACAGTATGGGTGCGAGAGATACTGGCTGGATACAGATTTATGCGGAGTCCAACCAGGAAGTGTATGACAATTTCATTCAGGCTTTTCCAATCGCGGAGGACAAGCGGGTACATCTGCCAGTCATGGTGTGTCAGGATGGATTTATCACAAGCCATGGCGTTGAGAATATTCTATTGGTGGAGGATGATAAGGTTAAGAACTTTGTCGGCGAGTATGAGCCAGAGCATTATCTCTTGAATGAGGCAGAGAAAATGGCAATCGGACCATATGCAGTTTCTAATTATTATATGGAGACAAAGCGTGCACAGCGGCAGGCAATGATAAATGCGAGGGAGGTAATCTTAGAGGTTGCTGCCAGATTTGAGGAGATGACAGGCCGCAGGTACAGCTTCTTTGAGGAATATCAGATGGAGGATGCCGAGTATGCGGTCGTGATTATCGGCTCAGCAGCAGGTACTTGCAAGGCAGCAGTTGATGAGATTAGAAGTGCGACAGGCAAAAAGGTGGGGCTTATCAAGATCAGAGTGTTCAGGCCATTTCCAGAGGAGGAGATTGCAAAAGCGCTCTCCAAGGTGAAAGCAGCGGCAATTATGGACAGAAGCGAGATGTTTTCCGCTACCAGCGGCCCGCTTGGCGCGGAGATACGTGCAGCACTGTATCAGGCGCACAGCACAGTTGATGTTGTCAATTATTTTTACGGTCTTGGCGGCAGAGATATCACAGTATCTGATTTTGAGAAAGTATATCAGAAGCTTGAAACGATAGCGCAGACACATGTCGTGACAGATATGTATACATACATAGGCTTGCGCAGTACGCAGTCAGAGGAGGTCTAGGAGAGCATGGAAAAGACAACATACAATTTCAAAGAAGTTATGAGCAAACCGGAACGTCTTGCACCGGGACACAGAATGTGTGCAGGCTGTGGTGGTACAATCACAGTGCGCACAGTGCTACGGGCGCTCGAGGAGGGAGACAAGGCCGTGATTGGAAATGCGACAGGCTGTCTCGAGGTATCTTCGTTCATGTATCCCTATACGGCTTATGAGGACAGCTACATCCACAACGCATTTGAGAATGCGGGAGCCACACTTTCCGGCGTGGAGACAGCATATCATGTATTGAAGAAAAAAGGAAAGATTCAGGATAATTTTAAGTTTATTACATTTGGCGGTGATGGTGGAACTTATGATATCGGATTTCAGTCATTGTCAGGCGCCATGGAGCGCGGACATGACATGGTGTATGTGTGCTATGACAACGGTGCTTATATGAACACGGGAACACAGCGCTCGTCAGCGACTCCTCAGTATGCAGATACGACGACGACTCCGGCTGGAAAAGTGTCTGCCGGAAAGGTGCAGGTCAGAAAGGATCTTGCGGCAATTATGGCAGAGCATCATATTCCGTATGTAGGGCAGAGTACGTTTACATCCAATTTTAAGGATTTGTACACCAAGGCGCAAAAGGCAATCTATACGCCAGGGGCAGCATTTTTGAATGTTATGTCTCCGTGTCCTAGAGGCTGGGGATATGAGCCCAGCGAGATGATGAACATCTGCAGACTGGCAGTGGATACATGCTATTGGCCTGTGTTTGAGGTGATAGAGGGCAGATGGATTCTGAATTATGAGCCGAAGAATAAATTGCCAATTGAGGAGTTTTTGAGACCACAGAGACGGTTTAAACATTTGTTTAAGAAGGAAAATGAGGAGCTGATTGGAAAATTTCAGGAAGAAATCGACAAAAGATGGGAAGAACTTAGGAACAGGTGCAGTTAACAAAAAAGAATATCGCGCTGCGATATTCTTTTTTGTTAACTGTTTTTACGATTGAGCAAACATTAAATCAGCCTGTTTTCGCATCTCATCAATTTCAGCCTGTTTCCGCGCTTCATCCTCAGCTGCCTCACGAAGAAGCCGCTCATAGATTTCATTGGCTTCTCTGATAATCTCATCCTGTTCTGGTGGTAGAATGACATCGCTGTTGGAGGAGCTTGCATTCGCAAGAAGAGAGTCGATAGAACTTTGGGGACTGGAAGCATTCAGAATCGCATCGAGTGCAGTCTGTGTGCTTTCGTCGACAGGCATTTGTCCATATAGTCCTGAGTAAGACCCGGTAGCCGCATTGTATGCGGCGTTGTCGAGACTGGTATGATCTTCCAGACCAAGTATGGAATCCTCCTCAAGGGCCAATCGTTCTGATTCCTTCTCTGCTTCAATTGCCTCAAGCCGGAGTATTTCCTCCTTCTCCGCCCTGGAAGGCCAGATTCGAATTGCCTCGGGATTATATACTACTAACCACCATTTGATGACATGCGGATAATATTTTTTTAAAAAGTAAGCTGTGGCTGGATCCATTATCTAAACACCATCTTTCGCAAGAATTAATACTATTATTGTACCACATATTTTATAATATCGGTAGAACAAAAGTGAAAATTTAATAAATTGCCACGAAAAATATATTATAATTTGCAAATCCCTTAAAAGGAAATAAAAAGTGTTATAAAAGTATAAACTAAATTGACAAAATAGAAAATAGTGTTATAGTAAGTATAGAACAAATAAAACAATAGCAATGTGGAAGGAGGAGCATTATGAATATACAAAAATTTACACAAAAGTCAATCGAAGCAGTCAACCAATGTGAGAAGCTTGCGATGGAATATGGAAACCAGGAGCTGGAGCAGGAACATCTTCTATATGCACTTCTGGCAATAGATGACAGTTTGATTCTAAAGCTTGTCGAGAAAATGGAAATCAACAAGGACTATTTTCTTGACAGGGTGAAGAAAGCGCTGGAGAAGCGCGTCAAGGTACAGGGCGGACAGCCGTATGTCGGACAGTATCTCAACAAGGTATTGATCAGTGCAGAGGATGAAGCAAAGCGCATGGGGGATGAATATGTCTCTGTGGAGCATCTGTTTCTCTCCATGATTCAGAATCCCAACAAAGAGATCAAGGAAATCTTCCGGGAGTATGGCATCACAAGGGAGCGCTTCCTGAAGGCACTTTCAGAGGTGAGAGGCAATCAGAGAGTTACGAGTGACAACCCGGAGGCAACCTATGATACGCTTGAAAAATACGGGCAGGATCTGGTGGAAAAGGCGAGAAACCAAAAGCTTGACCCAGTGATCGGGCGGGATAATGAAATCAGGAATATTATCCGCATTCTCTCAAGAAAGACCAAAAATAATCCGGTACTGATCGGGGAACCTGGTGTAGGTAAAACAGCTGTTGTAGAGGGACTTGCACAGCGTATTGTGCGCGGAGACGTGCCGCAGGGACTGCAGGACAAGAAGATTTTTTCGCTGGATATGGGAGCGCTGGTCGCAGGAGCAAAGTATAGAGGAGAGTTTGAGGAGCGGTTAAAAGCGGTGCTTGAGGACGTCAAGAACAGCGACGGACAGATTATTCTCTTTATCGATGAGCTTCATACAATCGTGGGTGCTGGCAAGACGGACGGGGCGATGGATGCCGGAAATATGTTAAAGCCGATGCTTGCAAGGGGGGAACTGCACTGTATCGGTGCCACGACATTGGACGAGTACAGGCAGTATATTGAGAAGGATCCAGCACTTGAGCGTCGTTTCCAGCCAGTCATGGTATCTGAGCCGACTGTGGAGGATACCATCAGTATTTTGAGAGGATTAAAAGAGCGCTATGAAGTCTTCCACGGCGTCAAGATTATGGACAATGCACTTGTGAGTGCAGCAGTGCTTTCCAACCGTTATATCACAGACCGTTTTTTGCCAGACAAGGCGATTGATCTGGTGGATGAGGCATGTGCCATGATCAAGACAGAGCTTGACTCGCTGCCTGCGGAGCTCGACGAGCTGCAGAGGAAAATTATGCAGATGGAGATTGAGGAGGCGGCACTAAAGAAAGAGGAGGACCGGCTGAGCGCAGAGCGTCTGACAGCGCTGCAGGCGGAGCTTGCCGAGCAGAAGGCGGAATTCAACAACCGCAAAGCGCAATGGGACAATGAGAAGGCCTGTGTGGAAAGACTGTCGAAGCTGAGGGAAGATATTGAGGATTTGAATAATCAGATACAGATCGCACAGCGGGAAGGCAATCTTGAGAAAGCGGCGGAGTTAAGCTATGGAAAGCTGCCAGAGCTCAAAAAGCAGCTCGAGATAGAGGAGGAGACTGTCAATGCCAGAGAGATGTCACTGGTACATGAGAGTGTATCCGACGATGAGATCGCAAAGATTATATCGCGCTGGACTGGAATTCCTGTGGCGAAGCTCAATGAAAGCGAGCGCAACAAGACACTTCATTTGGATGAGGAACTTCACAAGCGCGTGATTGGGCAGGATGAGGGTGTCACAAAGGTGACAGAGGCGATTATCCGTTCGAAGGCTGGAATCAAAGATCCTGACAAGCCGATTGGATCGTTCTTGTTCCTGGGACCGACGGGTGTCGGCAAGACAGAGCTTGCAAAAGCCCTTGCAGCTTCTCTTTTCGATGATGAGGCCAATATGGTGCGGATTGACATGAGCGAATATATGGAGAAGCATTCTGTGTCAAGACTGATTGGAGCGCCTCCTGGATATGTGGGTTATGATGAGGGCGGACAGCTGACAGAGGCAGTACGCAGGAAACCGTACAGTGTAGTACTGTTTGATGAGGTTGAAAAGGCACACCCAGATGTCTTTAATATCCTGCTGCAGGTGTTGGATGATGGGCGCATCACAGACTCACAGGGACGAACTGTAGACTTCAAGAATACAATCCTGATCATGACTTCAAATATCGGTGCGCAGTATCTGCTCGACGGTATAGACAGCAATGGTGAGATCGTGCAGTCAGCACAGGATATGGTAATGGGAGAGCTCAGGGCACATTTCCGGCCAGAGTTTTTGAACCGGCTGGATGAAACGATTCTATTCAAACCGCTCACGAAGGATAACATAGGTGGGATCATCAGTCTGATACTGGCGGACATTAACAGGCGTCTTGCGGACAAAGAGCTGCTCATAGAGATATCAGAACGGGCGCAGCGCTTTATCGTCGAGAACGGATATGACCCTGTATATGGTGCAAGACCGCTCAAGCGATATATCCAGAAGTATGTGGAGACACTGGCTGCGAAACTGATTCTTGCAGATAAAGTGAATGTAGGTGACACGATACTGATTGATCTGGACAGTACGGAGTCTGAGCTCATAGCAATTACAAAATAGAAACAGAAAAACAGGAGGTCCGCACCTCCTGTTTTATGTTGTTTCTGCCAAAGCTTTGTCTGTGACAATCGCATGCTGCAGTAGAAAATCCTTCCAGATGGGGTAGTATTGTGCTTTGACATGTACCTGATCCCATGTGTAGTCAGACACAAGTGCTCCCTCGTCGCAAAGGCTGCTCTCATTGATGTCAATATAAAAGATATCTTTTTGATTTGCGAGCGTGGCGATCAGGTTATTTCGTGCTGCAATATTTTCGTTGGTGACGCTGTCGCCATCGTCGGATTTTTGCTGGGTCACAAACAGGTTTGCCTGAATAAAGATCAGTGCATCCGGCTGAAGCTTGCGAATATCTGTCACAACGTCGCGGTATCGCTCGTAAAAGGTTTCTGGTGTCCCAGTACCGCATTCATTGATACCAACCATCAGATAGATTTTGGCAAACTGCGTTTCTGAGAGGATATCATGAATCGACATCGTTGTGTCATCATATGAAATCTTTGGCTTTTCAAAGTAGTAGATTGAGAGCGAGGTCTTGAACAGAAACGTTGCATTCTCGAT
>CAMWXA010000075.1 GCA_947178035.1 uncultured Lachnospiraceae bacterium
TTCTAAATATTCCTGGTCTGACATGATGCTTCCTCCTTTCCTGATTCTGCACCCGGACCCGAAAATACGACGGGTTTCAATGCAGTCCCTGTCATCTGCCTGCGGATCATGCTCTCCGCGGCTGGCAGGGATATGATAACTTTATACTCCAGAATATCCGCCACCCGAAAGATATGGCGGCGCCCGGTTGGTGCGTCCCTGTCCAGCACCAGCTTTTCCAGCATCCCGTTGGGGTATTTCCTGCTCCCTTCTCCCAGGCAGCTGACGGGCTCGATATACGGCATCCAGTAGAGCGGCGCCGTATTGTCCTCCAGGTCGTCTGCAAACAGCTGCACTCCCCGGAATTCCATATCCGGCTCATAGAGCAGGAATACCCTCCTGAGCGCATCGGACACCATGAACGCCGGCTCCCACAGCACATCACAGATCTCCGTCTGTTCTGAATGGCTAAAATATGCCACCTGCAGCTGCCTGATGGCATCAAACTCCTCTCTTGATACTCCATTTTTATATTTCTGCGTATCTAATTTCTGGACCTGTATTGGATTGGACAGGTCACGGTCCGCAGTCAGTTCAAAATACCTCATGATCACCCACCTCCTTCTGGCGCCGCAGCAAGCGCTTCCCGGAAACTCTCGGAAACCGGGCTCTCCCCGGTATCGACCGCTTCCATCCTGCAGTCCCGGAAATAACCGGCTGAAAAATCGCTGTCCCTGATGTTCACGCGGGTAAGAAAACAGCTGATAAACTCTGCATTCCCATGCGCTGCCGGTAAACTGTCGGACACTCCCTGCAGAAAATAAGTACGTACTGCCTCCATATTCACATCCTCAAACTTGCACCCGTCAAAGCTGGCGCCTGCAAGATCAGTATCCTGGAAGCTGCAGCCTGAGAAGGTGCAGCCCGTAAACTCTGCATCCTTCAGCGATACCCCGGCAAAACGGCAGTTTAAGAAAGTACATTCCTGAAACCTGCAGTCATCCAGAACCAGTGTGTCAAACACCTTGTCCTCGTACCATATCTTTTGGAATTGGCAAAACCGCAGATCTGTCCCTTCCTCACAGAAGAAAATATCTGTCTCTTTCCTGGCGATCCATACAGGATACTGCCAGTCCATGTACTCACCGAAGGAGATGATGAAATTATCTGCTTTCTTTAAGTTTTTGTATGCTTCTTTTTTCTCAATACCATGTAAGTGGTATTTCACAAGACCTGACCAGAAATACAGAATATATTTTGCACTTTTCAGTGCATGGCTTCTGATAAAGGGCATGCGTATCACTGCATTCATTCCCTGCTTTCCCGTCTCCTTATGAAGCTTCTCCAGAAGCTGCTCCCAGTCTGGATACAGCCACGGCGCTGGAAATTCCCTGAATACCAGCGCATCGTCCAGAAACGGCACACCTGGGTACGCCTCAAAGAGAAGGCAGGGCTCCCCGCATGCTAACAGGGCATATGGAAACGAGATTGTGATGGTCTGTATCTCCCCAATCTTTCCCTTCTCCTGCAGGAATCCCAGGTTGGTGAGAAATGCCTCCACACAGCCTCCCAGTTTCCTGTCGGTCTCCCTGACATTTTCTGCCTGTCCTTGCATCATTTCCTCTATGTATTCCCTGAAAACAGGGAGATAGCACTGCTCTCTGTACTGTTTTTCCCACTCTGCACGCTCCATGTATATCCCTCCTGTCAGTTCAGAATGATATTTTTTGAGCTGACTGTTATCCCCTCATTCCGGATGTCCATATAGGAGGACGCAGTTCCCACCATGACTTCATTCTTGGCAATGATCTCTACTGCATCCCCGCCCTGGATGGTCACTTTGGTTCCTGAAGTGATGTTGATATCCAGGTCGGAGATGATCTCGATGCCTTTCTTGTCATTGAGTTTCAGGTAGAGCTTCCCCTCCCTGCTGATGATGGCAAGCCCGTCCTGCGTCATCAGGATCTGTTTGCCGTTTAAACCGCTCCAGCATTTATCTGTCACATCTGCGCGCACATTCTTTGCCACGGAGCTTGCGGCAAACGCATCCGCCTCGTTGCCTGACGGGAAGAACACACGCACCTCATCGTTCTCGGCCGGCATACAGTACCAGCCGCTTCCGTCCTGTGAAGAATACGCCGTCGAGTACGGAAACCACCAGTCGCTGCTCCCGTCTGGATCCGAATCCACAGAATTTAAGAACACCTGCACCTTATCCGCCTCCACCTTGGTCACGACACCGGTCATCATGCGTCCGGATGCCTGCTGGTTCTTAATCTCGGGAACCCGGAAGCCTGTCTTTAACGACAGCGAATAGGTGCACTCCAGGATGCCATCCACCAGATCTGCGCGCACTGCGCTGACCTGGGAGCTGCGTCCGTTCAGTGTCACGGTGTCCCCCAGATACAGGTAGTCATAGGAATGCACCTGCTCCGACGAAAAATCTTCCCGCATGGCAGATGCCGCCAGTGCATTGTTGGTCGTCACAGACTGATAATCCGCATCGCTCTTGGCATAATCATACGAAAAGGTCTCGATCGACTTGGACTGTCCGGCAGGCGGCAGACCGACATAAATCTGCGCCGTCTGCGCTATGATGTTGGCAAATGCCGGAACACCGAGGCGGGATGCCATGCGCACGGTAAATTCCCAGTCAGTCTCATCACACTGCATGATCAGCGCACCAATTGGCTTGTCCGATACCATCACGGATACACTTCCTTTTTTTTCCATGATCTGATTTAAGATCTGTCCGTATGTCTTCTGTGTGTTCTGGAAAGTCCGGCTGCACTTTTTGGCATCCAGGCGGCCGCTTGTCGTCTCAATCGAAAGATCGATCACCGCATACTCTGGCTGCTGTTCAATGCTGAGATTGTTGATCACCCCGTAAAACAGTCTTTTTGGCTGTCCATCCGCGGTCGTCTTGATCTCAATCCCCGTCGTCTCGTCTGCGCGCTCCGCAAAATCCCTCGCACTCTCATAAGGCGCAATGCCTTTGATCTGTGCAGTTCCATGCGTGTTAGGCGCATGCTGGATATGAAGCTCCAGCACCCTCTCAATCGGCGCGCCGTTTACCTTGATATTCTCATATGTAATCGTACTCATGACATTTCCTCCTTTTTCTGCTTGATGTGAAAGGACTTTACCATCTCCAGCACGAGTGGCAAAAGCCGTTTGGCGTATTTCTGGTCAAAGGTCACAGACCCAATCAGAAGGCGCCCTTCCAACGATGCAAAAAACATGACATTGTAATTCACCGAATCGATTGTCTGTGCCACAAACTGCAGGATGGACAGGCTTCCTCCCTCCTGTGTCAGCTTTTCCTCATTCATAAAGTGTGCCTTGGGACCAATTCGGTCAATGGACTGCTTTGCAAATTTGGTAAAGTCAAAGATGCTCGAATCTGGCATCGCGTTGTTTGTCCAGTTAAACGCTGCCATAAAGTTCAGGTAGCCGTTGGAGAATACATACCTGGGTCTGCTCCCAAGAAAGTATACGCTTGCGATCTCCTCCTCCGAGCGGGGCGTAAAGTCCTCCGGCATCCGCATGACTGCCTTGTCCTCTATAATGCTGTGGTCCCGGAAAATCACGGGAATGCCAAATATCGTAACGATATCATCATAGATGGACTGCCTGATTTCCTCCTCCACCACTTCCTCTGAATGGCGTGCTTCCTCTAGTTTGTCCCGCTCCCTGCGCGCTTTCTGGATAAATTCATCACGAAATTCCTCTGATCCCATATCATTCACCTCCTATACAGCTGGTACAATCACAAATGCCCGTCTGGAGCTTTGGCTTATCCACCGTCACTGTCATCATGCCAAGCATCGAACGGCCCCCGTCCGCCAGCAGACTGCCAAAACTCTCAAGCGCCATGGAAACCCCTGCCTGCGCTGCACCGCCGCAGAAGGTAAAGGTGCGCTCTCCCGTTTCTGGCACGATTGGATCCGCATGGTAGGCTACACACCCGCAGTCCGCCGTCGTCGCATACATCATGACGGCAGCACCGGCCTGTGCTACAGCCATGCTGACAGCGTCTGTATCCATTCCCAGGCAGTACTGTGTCTGATACCCCAGTCCGTTGAGGGCACTGACAACGCCAAGCGGCATGCTGCCCACCACGGGGTTCTCCATCACGCCATATGGCTCCATCAGCTGTACTGCCTGCTCAAAGGTCATCTCTGTGTCCGGGTCCAGCGTCTGAACCGTGTTGTACAGGGCCGCTGCACCGCCCTCCACTGCTGCCTGCGCCGCAGCCTGGGACTTTTCATAATCCCATCCCTCCTGCTGCGACATGGCAGATGCCAGCGCCAGTGCAATCTCGACCTTCTCCACAGTCTTCTCCCCAGCTTCACCCAGATCGGCTACCTCCCCCATCGCTGAAGCCACTGCCTCATTAAATGCTTCATTTACCACGTCCTTTGGTATCGCTGTCTCATCGTTGGTCTCTTCTTCTGTTCCTTTTCCGGCGTCTTCCCCGCCGGATGTGCTCGTGCTTTCATTTACAAAAGTTATGATCCCTCCGTACCGGCACGCCAGCTGGCTGTTCATGGTCAGTGCAGGTGCCCCTTCCAGAAGGCAGTCCTCATTTACGTTTACCCATGGCTGTGGTATGTTTGGTCTGCACTGGTATGTCAGGATGCCCAGCTCCTCAAGCCGGTCCAGCGCAGGTCCTGTCAGGAAGGCTCCTGCCGGTCCCAGCAGTGCTTTGACCAGCAGCTCGCGGAATGCCCTCTCAGGGTTTAACTCTGACTTGCATTTCCCAAGGTGTATCACATTTTTGGTCGTATGGTCGTTTGCATTCATGACCGGCTGCGCATCGCAAGGTCCGCCCGCCAGCACACCATGGTCCGTGCCCACATTGATATAATTTTTCACAGTTCCCTTATCACACTCCATCTTCATCAGGCGTGTGATGTATTTCGGTTCGTCATTTCCGAATCCCATATTCGCTTCCTCCAATCTTTATAATCAATCAACCAATATGCTCCTGCGTTTCTTCCCTTTTTCCTCTTTCTGACCGCCTCCACTCTTAACTTCACGCAGTATCTCCAGCAGTCCTTTATACATTGCCGCGTTTTCCGATTTTACCGCTGTCCCGCCATTGCGCAGACTGATATATGCCGTGAGCGCCTCTGCACACACAGGCTCAACACGGCTCAGTACCCCCAGACAGAAATTGATGTCCGTCTGGTCCTTTGGTGTGCACGAGAGCATCTCCCTTGCAAACGCCTTTGTGAGACCGGGGTGCAGTGTGGCCTGGCCGGGCGCCGCATATTGGGCGTACACCATGCTGAGCGTGTCGTACTCTGTCCCCCAGTCCTCAAAATCCTGGTACTGGCATCGCAGATATGCGCCCTGCTGGAGTGTGAACCGGCACAGCTCGATCTGCCCTTCCCGCTGCTGTGGATCCTTGTCCAGCAGCAGCTCCATCTCATAGCGGATCATGGACTCTGTCTTCTCCTCCCCTATATACTGCAGCTTTAAGATGCGCAGCTCATCTGTCGGCTCATAATTCACCGGCGTGGGCTCCTTTATATAAAATACTTTTCCGTAAAACAGCACCAGTCCCGGCTGCACAATGACTGCATCCCTGGTTGTCGTCAGCTGGCAGCCGCTGATGATGCCGTTTGCATACCCCGTATACAGCAGTTCCCCGAACCGGAAACTGTAGTCCGTGAATGCCTCCAGCATCTGTGTCCGCAACAGGTATCCCTCCCGGAATAATGGAAAAATCTGTCCTATCATAATGCTTCCTCCTATTTCGTCCCGTCAAAAAAGTTCGTCATCCAGCTCTCCGTCTCAAACAGGAAGAACTGGTCTGGTCCCAGCATAAGCTTCTCGCCGTCACGCAGGATGGGAACCACCAGAAATCCCCAGCGCTGCTCATCTGCAAGAATGAAGGAGCGCAGCTCCCTGTTCACAATCGTATCCACATCATCCTGGGGGATTCTTCCCTGGTATTTCTCCACGATCTCCTCCGCCTCTGCGGGCTGGAATTCCTCAGGATTAAAGGAACAGTTGTACTTATAGCGCTCATGTCCGTCTGTGTCCTTCAGGTATAACTGCAGTGTCAGGTCTGCAATAGTCCTTGCGATGTATCCCTGTGTCTGCTCCCTGTCCAGGCTGTGGATCAGAATCCGTTCCTCCCCAGTGTGGGTGATGGCTGTCACGATATACGGAAATGCCGCCTGTTCACTGGTGATCGTCACATCTGCATACCCAAACCGCTTGTCACGGATATACTTAACTGCTCCGTCCAGACACATCAGCTTCAGCCCATAGTCCTCTTCCCCAAATGTACTGCGCTTTGATGTCTCGATCACTTTTCCGGGGATAAACTCCTTGAGCGCGTCCCGGAAGAGACCAATTTTGCAGGACTGCCCTGTCAGACGCATGATCGCGTATTCCTCCAGCCTGCTGTCCTCATACAATGGTTCGATGAAACGCTTTACCAGACGATAAATATCTCCCTCCAGCAGGCGGCCGACCTGGCTGATATTCAGGTATATGACCGGAAAGTCCTTGACCATCTGCAGTCTTCCTTCCCTGCATACTGACAGCTTGAACCGGTCTGCCTGCACACAAACCGTGCCTGCCTCCGTGACAGGAATACTGCTGACAGCCACACGGAGGGCTTCCCTCCTGCCATAAAATACCTTCTTGACTTCCTCCGCCAGGCCAAACAGGTAATAGAAGTTATTCATCACTGCAAAATATTCGGTGTTGCTCCCATGTTCGTGTTCCTTAAACCGTGTCGGAATCAGTGCCTCCGTTTTTCTGTACACTTCATCCAGCGGTCCGTATACACTCCCTGCACCCTCCCGGTCTATCCGCCGGAAGATATCTGTCCCCATCTCCTCGATAAGCTGCTCTGCACTTTTTCCGTTTTCTGCACTGTCAAGCGCGCGTGCCACCGAAAGCTTTAGGAGCTGCATAATCCGGTAGGTCAGGTTATTCCCGCCAAAATCAGTGTCGCCGTTCTCATATGCCGTCGCGATGCGGATTCTGTACGCCACCCTCTGATCCTGGATCGTAAAACGGCTCGAAGAGAGATCTGTCGTTCCGCCTCCGCAGTCGATAATCAGTGCCCTGAGCTCCTCACCGTTCCTGAAACGCTTCTGTGCGATCAGTTCTGAGATTGAATTGTAGAGCACCGCCACACCCTCGTCGAGCATCCCCTCCTCCATAATCTGGTAATCCGGGAGCATCTCCTTGAAAAGACGTATAAAGAGCTGCTTCTGCTTTACCGGCGCTGTCAGGTGCAGGCTTCTGAATCTGCACTTAAATTTCTGTGTCGCACAGGAGATGACATATTCCAGAAAAACTTTGATAATCTCCCTGCGTTTTACAAAACAGCGCCGTCCGTCCCTGTCCACCAGCTCTTCCTCCCTGTCCGGATCGCTGATCCAGCGCTTGATGTCATAAAATGCGCAAAACCCCTCATCGATATAACTGGAATGGAACAGCCGGTCCGCCTCGTAGCCGAATACATACCGAATCTGATCTTTATTGATATCCAGCACACCAACGACTGATGGCAGAAGCGGTGTCTCCTCATCCCCCTCCCTGACATAAGTCACATAGTTTGCTTTGTTTTCCCTGAGACTCTCCCTTGCCGGATCCCCTTCGAGCCGCTCGAGGTAGCTGGAATCCAGATAAATTCCCGCCGTCGTATTGGTCGTACCAAAATCAATGGCAAGGGGCATGTCCATCTCCAACAGCTCCCGCACCTGGAAATCCATGACTGGAACTTCATAGAAATCCAGATGCTCCGGACGCAGTTCCTGATCCTTCTCATAGAAATAGTACATCCAGTCAGACTGTGTCCGTTCCATACAGTACAGGCGGTAGCTTTTCACTGTCGAATCCCTGCATGTCATTCTCTCCGATTTGGTGAGGTAGAGCTGGTCCGTCTTCCCTTTGAAGGTGCGGAGGTTGAATATGGCACATATCTGATTACCACTCACCAGAAGTGCATTTGTATCTACCAGATCAGGACGATACCCGATCGTAAGTCCGTCTGAGCAGGAAGCTGCGATTCCCTGATAGACAACAATCTTTGCGCAGCCGCGCAGAGACTGCGGTGCTGTATTAATCCTGGTTGTTCTAAGCAGCTCCTCCAACCGTTCCATCCCGGCCTCATTGTATTCCGTGATGAACAGACTGTCTTTTCTCCCGCGGAACCGCATAATCTGGCGAATCAGCTCATCCTTGTCCAACGGCGCCTGTATCCCGTTGATAATCCGCTCCCGCCAGCAGATATCGCGAAGCTGGAATGTTGTCATCAGCTCCAGCTCCGCCCTGCTGTATGATTTTGTCTCGTTTTCCGCCCTGTTTGGCTTTAATGTGTAGGCATACCTGTCCATCATTCATTTCCTCCATTTAGTAAAGTGCCATTTCATCCAGCTTCATCGTGCCCTCTGCCCCGATAATCCCAAAATGGTACTGCCAGAATACCCGGAGTGTAAATCCGACTGGCAGAAACATATCCTGGACAAACTGAAGCTGGTGTTCCTCCCTCTCTGTCTTAGGATTTCTGATGTAGAGCAGAAGTTTTTTGGGTTCCTTTTTGATCTGGTAGAGCATCGCATCCGGGTACAGAATCAGTACTCCCTTGCGGAAGATCTGCAGGGAAGATCCCGTTTCCATCTGACGCAGTACCAGTGCTGCAAACCGCCCCTGCTTTGCGCGCTCTATCATGTCAAAATCTGCCATCATTCCCCTCCAGAAAGTACCATTCTTAAGTTCCTCCAGAATCTTATGGATATAAAGCTCCCGCCTGGTGAGCCCGTGCCTCAGGTCTGTGTAAAGGATCGCATGCAGGGCAGCATCTATAAAATATCTGCAGAACTGGGCATATTCTCCATCCTCGAGTCCAAGGCTTTCCGGCGCGAGAATCTCCTGAAAGATATCTGCAAAGCGATACAGAAGATTGAGCTCTATCACTTCGGTCTCCACATGCCGCTCGTTGATGCAGGGGAAAGACTGCTCAAAAAAAGGGCTGTATTCTTTTGCCTGCACAAAGAGCAGTTTCTCCTCTTCCATACCCTGTTCATACGCCCTGAGTGCCATATCCCACATAAAGTTCATATTTTATCCCTCCTTAGATGATTTCTCCCGCACAGTGATAGTCTGGAAAAATCCGCTGTACCTGCGTTACCAGGAAGCTCATAATATCTTCATTGAGGTAATTTGCCGGATCCCTGGCTGTGAACTGGATCACGAGCGGCTGTCTTGCCGTCCCGGTCCTCACCTCATCTGCCAGGAAACTGTCCATGTTGTAGTTGGACTCCCGGCATTCCGGCGGGATCTCCTTACATAACTCAAACCCACGGAAAGTCAGGTAATCCCCATAGTCAAATGCCTCAATCAGCCTTGCCATCTCCGCTTTCGTCTTGATGCTCTGGCGGAACATCTCAGTAATATTTCCCGAGAAGCTTTCCTTGTATTGGTTGGAAAGCACCGGATACTGGTACTTTTCTTTGTCTGTCCTCTGATGCACTTCGTATAAGTTCCACTCGCAGGGTTTCTCGATCGGACAGGTGATGTACAGGTCCCCGTTCAGCCGGCGGATATTGGTGATCTCCGCATCCGTATCCCGAACCAGATACTCACAGTCCGGCTTTAGCCGCTGTGCAAAAAACTGATGTTCATAATTAATCTTATCGACGCATGGATTGGGGTACGTGCTCGTCTTCTCTGTCATAGGACACAGGTTCCAGAGCGGAATCATGTTATACCTGACCAGGCTGGCATACTCTTCAAAGTCAGCCTGCACCCTGTCTATCTCCTCCCCGTCCCTGATCTGTTCCGATGCGCAGAGGTACACATCCACAAGCTTTGACAGATACGCGGTACATACCGTAAGCCACGGCTGAAAATTGACCCCGAACACTGCATACAGTTCCTCAATCATCTGCATATACCGTGTATTTCTTTTCACGCAAAAAGACGCCCTATACTCCCTCTTTGCCGTTTTGATCGTTCCGTTAAAGATTCTTTCCCCCTGGCGGAGCATCTGGCTCACCTGCGCTGCCGTACCTTTGATATAAACGGTATACAGCCTGAGCTGTTTTCCTTCTGACAGTGCATCATTGATGTCCTGGCAGGAGATTTTTGTTTTCTTTGTATCTTCCATCTGCATGGGATGCAGGAAACGGTCTGTCTCATCGTAATGCTGCTGATCCGTCAGGGAGATATAGACCGCATAACGGTTCTGGGCAGGGGTGCATTCATCCAGAATCCTCTGTTCAAGCTCCTCATATGCATGCTGGTTATACTCATATATGGCAGACAGGATATCTCCCGCTGCCTCCTTGAATACTTCCCGGTCTTTTAATTCCGTAATTTCCAGCATCCGCTTCCTTATGTATTCCTTCATATCAAAATCTTGTCCGTATGCCATGTGATCCCTCCACTATTTATTTGGTTCGTCCGTCTCTCCCCTACTTCGTAATTTATTGCACTTTCAAATTCAATCAGAATATTATTTTCTAATATTGATGAGACTGCATATATTTCAAACCCATAGTTAATATGTCAACAGATTTTGAAACACACCCTTCTCATCACGGACTTTTATCTCATCCGGTATGCACGGATTTGTAATGTTGACTCCTGCTGCTGAATGCACTTCAAACACTGCATCACAGATTTTCAGATTATCTGTTACGCAGGCCTCCGAAATACAGGTGTATTCATGACCGTCGTGCTTAAACTGCACGCTCCCTCCTGAACCTGCATAGTATGTATCCACTATACGGAAATTTGTACCCCCGCAGAAGGCTTCTATTGCACACAGCGCTTTTTTTATGGATTCATAATCAATTGTTGTCTTTTTTGATAGCGCTACTGAAACAACGCCGTTCCGAATGATCCCTCTGTGTACGAGCCCCCAGTCCCAGTCCTTGTATGATTCCTTTGACCATGACACCCATATTTCCGGACTTCCCCCTTCGTATTCATATTCGTAAATTACATACTCTTCAGCAGACTGGATAAATGCCTTTGCCGTTTCCCTGAGCTCTATAAGGCCGCCGTCCGGTTCCGTAATCTTTATATCATCGGGTTCATACCACAGTGTACTGCTTTTGTCATCCGTTGGACACACCTCAAATACCGCATCACAAATCTGCATCCTGCCCGATGTGTCTTCTTCCGTTATACAGGCATATTCATGGTTGTCATACTCAAACCGCACCACACATCCTATATACACATAGTATGTATCGATTATGTGGAAATCCATACCGCCGCAAAAGGCTTCTATTGCATATACAGCCTTGCACATACTACTCAGGTCAATCGTTTCTTCTGACACTGCGACCGCCGTCTGTGGTATATCCCCCGGATCTTCAAAATCCCACACAATCTCCGTCTGCGTTTTCTCCCCATCATAATCAAATTTATAAACTACATAATCTTCAACAGATTTCGCAAATGATATTGTGCCAAACAGAAGTTCATAATCCTCGTCTGTCATCTGGGATTTATAAATCCTTTGCTCTGTTTCCGGCTCCCTATTACTGCTTTCAGTTTCTGTCTGCTCCACGGAGCTGTCGGTCTCTTCTTCCAATACTGTATCAATGGTATCGGCACTTGTCCTTTTTGTTGTAACGCTCTTTGTCCCCCATATGGAAACCATACATACCACAGCAGCTGCACCTGCTATGAAGCCGCATATGCCCATCTTCCTCATTCTCCTGCCACCTCCGGTCTTAAATGTTTATCTCCGGGACTCATAATCGATGATTGCATTATAGCATTTTACTGCATCTACAGCCCTGTTTGCTGCATCTCCCTCGCTTGCACCCCCGCATGCTTCTTCCTCTACATACCAGTACGTGGCTGCCCTGCAGACATCTTTCCGTTCATCAGAGCCGGCCACCTCTGGTATCTGGCTGATCACCTTTGGAACTACCTGATCCGGACTCCATCCCTTCGTATTCATATACCTCCCTGCCGTTTGGTATGTGCTATCATCTGGCAGTATATCATCCACGCGTTTTTTAATATATACGGACTCTAACTGTATTGCCAAATCCTTATCTATCACAGTATCCATTATAATATTATTTTCGTCACAATATTCTTGGATCGCATCTATATAAAACTGGTGTTTATAGGCATACGACGATTGTAATACCCCCACGCCAAATACCAGTTCATCTTCTGCTATTCCAACGTTCAACATTGTTATAAATTCCTGGCACGTAAAATCGGGGATTTCCCACGGTACTTTATTTGAGTACGAATTCGCATATTCATGTTCTGGTCCTTCATTATTTGTTTCCTTATGGGGAAACTGATTATAATATTCAGGCTCCCCCCATGTTAACCTGTGATAATTCCCTGACCCTGATGTCGAATTGTATGGTATCCCTTCAAACTGCCCTACATTTCCCTCTGTACAGACACTTCCCATCACACCTGCAATGATAATGTTGGAATATCCGGCATTATGCAAAGTATAATAAACAGCCCTTAACGCCTCCTGTTTATCACTGCTTAAATTAGTTACATCTGTGAATGTTAAGTCTCCTTCACGCACAAACTTTGTAAAAACTTCCAGCTCTGTAGAAGATTCGATGCTTTGTTTATTTTTTTTCTTTTTAGGATATCTTCGTATCTGCGGTCCCTCTTCAGCACCTGTTTCCGGATCCCGCAGCAGGTTCAATGAGCCAGTCGCTTCTATGGTCATGGTTTTTGCAGTTAGTTTTACGCCTTTTACTGCCGAGATGTTCATGGCCGTTTTGCTTTTCAGTGTGACGCCCGTTCCGTCTTCCAGTGATACCTTATGCTGCGGATCCTGTATATCCAGGCCTATGTTCCCTGGCTCCAGATACAGCCGTTTCCCTTTCGTTGTTGCCAGCGCGCGCTTTGAGGTATCCTCCATCTCACTGCAGGAGGCACCGTTATACCGGATACAGTTGACCGCCACCGCGTTGCGCTCGTCCTCGTCTGGAAAGTACAGTGACACCGTGGTGCCGGTTTCCGGCATACAGTACATGACACTTCCTGTATCCGGCACCCACTGATACGGGTATGCCGACGCTATCTCCTGCGACCTGTCTATCTCTAAATGCAGCTTTACAGCATCACCGCCTCCGGATATCACCGTACCATGGATCGACCTGCCCGCAAACAGGGGATTGTAGGTTTTCTTCGCTGCCGCAAGACAGTTTTTCCCAAGAAGATATGTAAATCGGAACTCTCCTCTTACAAGTTTTACATGTTTCTCCAGTACTTTCCATACGCCCCCGGCATACACTGCATCTGCACCAACCCTGTAATCTTCGCCGCATTCCACCCTGTAATATTCAAAATCCTTTCTGCTGTAACCTGCCGCCATACCTCCAAGCTCATAAAATATATTGCTGATGCCATGTACATATTCCACAGCAGCTGGTCTGGCTGGATCCTCACCGCAGCCGGGTATCCCCAGCCACATATATGCCCCGTGGCGGCATGGCTCAGGGTAGACCACCGTGCCCGCCATGCTGGCAATCCTCTTTGCAAATTCCCAGTCCGTTTCTGCATACTGTATGACAGGACGCATGGGTTTTTCCCCGCTCCCTGCTGTACAGATGCAGTATGCACCTGGTGTGGATGATAACGCTTTCTCTACTACCCCTGCATAGGACAATCCGGTATCCTGAAACGACATGAACTGCTTTTCCCTGTCAAGAGCCATGCTCCCTGATACGAGCTGCAGCTCCACCCTGTAAACGTCCCCCGACTCCTGTTCCCATACCGCACTTTCCACAAGCCCGCAGAACATTACCCGTCCGCCCTCAAGGCTTACTGTCACTTCCTGTTCCGTCTCTGATTTCTGCCATCTCACAAGATCCGTAATATCCTTTGCAATTCCTTTGATTACCGCTGTGGCGTGTGCATTGGGTACGATGTGGGCCTCAAATCCTGTCAGCCTGCCTGTCTGGAATGCACCAGTTACAGCCACTTTATCATATACTGTCATATCCCCTCCGTTCCGATCAGTCCCCGTATTCCTGACCTGACGTTTTTGGCTCGATGATTCCCCCGCATGCACATATCAGGTAAGAATCCATTGTAACTGCCTTCCCATGTGGATTGTTCCACTTGCCTATGATGTCAGGCGTGCACCTGCTCCCCTGTACGTCCTCTGCCTGCTCTGTACTCCCTTCCGGAACATATCCCGCAAGCCTTACCACCTCTGCACCCTCCGGCGGAGTCTCACTGCAGCAGACGCCAAAATAAGAGATGTTTTCCTGTGTACAGTCGTCATCCGTGATCTGCGGATGCCCATAGGC
>CAMWXA010000076.1 GCA_947178035.1 uncultured Lachnospiraceae bacterium
CCCCCCCCCCCCCCCCCCCCCTTTTTTTTTTCAAGCAGAAGACGGCATACGACATCGGAGTCCGTCTCGTGGGCTCGGAGATGTGTATAAGATAAATATTTTATATTTTTATACTGTTCAGACAGTTTCTAAGTCCGTGAGAAAACATACTGGCTGCAAGGAACGCTGCTTTTACCTGTCCATATACCATCAACAGTATCCTACGATGGAAAGTGTATAATTGTTGGAACACTTTCCACACTCTGTCATATAGTATAGAAAAAAGCTTCTTCGGAGGTACTCAACATGAGTGAATTATCAGCAAGCCATTGCGGATGCAACCAAACAAATACGATGTCGGAGTGTGGCTGTGGCAACAACAGCGGATGCGGAAACTGGATTTGGATCCTTATCCTTCTTTCCTGCTGTGGCGGATGCGGCGGCAGCGGTATCGGATTATTTAACAACAACGGCTGTGGTTGTGGCTGCGAGAACAACAACGGCTGCGGCAGCTGGATCTGGATCCTGCTCCTGCTCAGCTGCTGTGGCGGCAACAACGGCTGTGGCAACAACGGCTGCGGATGCTGCTAATGTCCTAATCCCAGAGGGTCCGTCTACGCGGGCCCTCTCCCATTGTAATAATGGATGCTGATTTTTCATATATATGATTAAGGTAGGAAAAAATGGAGGTTTATTATGGAGGATAACGATTACGTGCTGGCTTTTGACCACTTCTATACCACGAATCACATCCAGATCTTAAAGTCCCTTCTGCCTTTTATGGACAATGATAACTTCCGGATGCTGCCTGTCCTAATCAAATATATGGAGTTAAAATATACTCTGTCCCTGCTTGGCAGAGGAAATCCGGGATTTACAAGTGGTATCCATGCCAGCAGTTTCGAGATGGACTCGAAAACAAGTACTGACATGACAGAAAACCTCGAAAATATATACCGGGCAGTTCACAAGTATCTTGCCCCGAGCGAGGAGAAAAATTTTAATCAAATCCTTTCCGCCGTAAGAACAATGAAAAACGTGCGTGAAATGCAGCAGATGATGGAGCTTTTCCAGTCCTTGAATCCCGATCCAAATGCCAATATGGACATTGGTTCCATAATGGAAAACCTGTCCTCTGGCAGTGAAAGCACGAATGGACTTAACCTGAACGAAATAATGGAAATGATGAAACTTTTTGGAGGCAATGACAATGGAAACCAACAATGAATGGATGAATGATCCAGAGCTTCAAAACATTGACCGGGCAAAACTTGACTTTCTCGACAAAATGTTTGTGCAAAGCACCTCAATCAACAGCAGCGGAACGCAGCAGGAACGACAGAAAAAAATGATGGCATTTCTGCTCTCACTGGGTAAACTAAGCCGGGAAAATAATATCACTTTCCAAAAGGAAGAAGTTGAGCTTATTTTTTCTGTCTTGAAAAAATACTCAACCTCTGATGACATTGATAAGATGCAAAAAATATCTTCCTTCTTTCAATCCCATTAAGCACAGAAAATGCGTCAACGTAAAATATGATACTATAAAGAGACTCCCTTCTTTGGTTCGGAGTCCTTTATAGGTTGTCCGCTGTTTTTCGTGTTGTGGCAGTAATTGAACAACATTTTGGACAAATCTGGCACGTATGGAGCCATCAATATCACAAAACTCTGGCACAGCTCTGTCACATCACGATTTCGCTGGTCTATCTGACTTTGTTCTATCTTTGCATAGGACTCTATGTCCTTATGCGGAACAGCGGTCTTAACTGCATGTTCATGAAATGAAGCTATAATCGCACCTATTTTCAGTTCTTTTTGATAGACATTCAAAAGTTCCATCATCGCTGACACAATATTATGCCTGTTTGGCATGGTGTTTCCCCGGCTGATACACTTTCTAATCTTTGCGGTGGTATCTTCCAACGCCCGGTTCATCCTGTCAATGCCTGCTGGCGAAAGCATTTCTTCCTTATAATTGCCGCGCCTGTTCCACTCGTCTGCGGCGAGAATCATCCGCCTGTATCTGCCAAGGAATTTGTATATGCCCTCCAACGCGCCCTCCTGCCAGCTGTCATAGTAAGGTGCATCGTTCTCCCTGGGTGTTTTTTCAAATAACAGATAGAGTCTCAGGCAATCTGTGCCATAATCCATCACAAGGTCCTCGTCAAACACGCGCTTTCCCGTCTCGTCCAGCCATTCCAGCAGCGCGCTGTCGCACGCGAAACTGTCGGGGATATTGCACCCCGACAATTTCTTTGCATTGTATTCGATTTCCCTGTGATTCATCGGCGTTAATATCTCATTGACCATTATTTCGCCACAATGTTCAGGATTCGTCCCTTCACATAGATCTCCTTCACAATGTTCTTCCCGGCTGTAAGCTCTGCTATTGCAGGGATTGCATGCGCCTTTTCCTTCACAGACGCCTCGTCCTCATCGAGTCCGATTGCCAGTGTCGCCTTCACTTTGCCGTTGATCTGCACCGCGATCTCCACAGTGGACTCCACGGTCTTTGCCTCATCATACTCCGGCCACTTCTGCTGGTAAACCCTGCCGTTTCCGAAGTACATCTCCCAGAGCTCCTCCGTCATGTGAGGCGCTACCGGATTGAGCAGCAGAATCAATGTCGCATACTCACCCTTTGTGATACTGTTTGCCTTGTAGAACTCATTGACCAGCGCCATCATCGCCGCGATTGCGGTGTTGAACTTCAGTCCTTCAAAGTCGTTGGAAACCTTCTTAATCGTCTGATGGATCTTTGTCTCCATCTCCGGACGGTACTCTGCGCCATCGACAAGCATATCCTGCAATTTCCAGACACGGTCAAGGAAACGTCTGCACCCTTTCACGCCCTCCATGCTCCAGGCAGCGCTCAGGTCAAATGCCCCGATAAACATCTCATAGGTTCTAAGGGTATCCGCGCCAAACTCATCAACCACATCGTCAGGATTGACTACATTTCCCCTCGACTTGGACATCTTCTCGCCGTTTTCCCCAAGAATCATGCCATGGGAAGTCCGTTTCATGTAAGGCTCACTGCATGGCACCAAATTCTGGTCATAGAGAAACTTGTGCCAGAATCTTGAGTAGAGCAGATGGAGTGTCGTGTGCTCCATACCGCCATTGTACCAGTCTACCGGCATCCAGTATTCCAGCGCTTCTTTTGATGCAAATTCCTTGTCATTGTCGGGATCGATATACCGCAGAAAATACCAGGAAGAACCTGCCCACTGCGGCATGGTATCTGTCTCGCGCTCCGCCTTGCCGCCGCATTTCGGACAGGTGGTCTCAACCCAGTCGCGCATCGCCGCCAGCGGGGACTCGCCGGTGTCGGTAGGCATATAGCTCTCCACTTCCGGAAGCTTTAACGGAAGCTCACTCTCGTCAAGAGGGACATATCCACAGCAGGGACATTTTACAATCGGAATCGGCTCACCCCAGTAACGCTGGCGGGAGAATACCCAGTCACGAAGCTTGAAATTGACCTTCCTCTGCCCGATTCCCTTGTCCTCAAGCCACTTTGTGATGGCGGCCTTTGCGTCCTTTACCTCCATGCCGTCCAAAAAGTCGGAGTTGCAGAGTTTTCCGGTCGCAACATCTGTAAACGCTTCATTCTGCACATCTCCGCCCGCCACGACTTCTATAATAGGAAGTCCGAACTTCTTTGCAAAATCCCAGTCTCTTGTGTCATGGGCCGGGACTGCCATAATTGCTCCTGTACCATATGACATCAGTACATAGTCGGAAACCCATACCGGGATTTCCTTGTTGTTGACAGGATTAACTGCCGAAATCCCCTTGATGCACACGCCTGTCTTGTCTTTTGCAAGCTCTGTGCGCTCAAAGTCTGATTTCCTGGAAGCCTGCTCGCGGTAAGCTGCAATCTCCTCATAATTTTCGATTTCATTTTTATATTTCTCAATCAGAGGGTGCTCTGGAGAAATGACCATATACGTGGCGCCGAACAGTGTATCTGGTCTTGTCGTATAGATGACAAGTGTCTCGTCCTTGTCCTTTAATTTGAACCTGACCTCGGCTCCCTCGGAACGGCCAATCCAGTTTTTCTGGGAAACCTTTACTTTCTCGATATAGTCCACATGGTCAAGACCTTCGATCAGCTTATCTGCGTAGTCCGTAATCTTGAGCATCCACTGGGACTGCATCTTTCTGATGACCTCGGAACCGCAGCGCTCACACACGCCGTTCACAACCTCCTCATTGGCAAGCCCTACTTTGCATGAAGTACAGAAGTTAATCGGCATCTCGCTCTTGTATGCAAGACCTTTTTTGAACAGCTGCAGGAAAATCCACTGTGTCCACTTGTAATAGTTCTCGTCTGTCGTGTTCACTTCCTTCGACCAGTCAAACGAGTAACCGAGTGCCTTCAACTGGTTCTTAAAATGCTCCACATTGTTTTTGGTGACAATCTTTGGGTGAATCTTGTTCTTGATTGCATAGTTCTCTGTCGGCAGTCCGAACGCGTCCCAGCCCATGGGAAACAGTACATTGTATCCCTGCATTCTGCGCTTTCTCGACACGATATCCATCGCCGTGTACGGTCTCGGATGTCCCACGTGAAGTCCCTGCCCTGACGGATATGGGAACTCAACCAGCGCATAGTACTTTGGCTTCGACTTATCCACACCGGCCTTGAAGGCCTCCTCCTTGTCCCAGATATCCTGCCATTTTTTCTCAATGTCCTTTGGAGAATACTCTTTGTTCATCTCTCTTGCTCCTTTTCAACGCCTTATATCATTAAAGCCGTTTATTTTTCTAATATTTTCTATTTATATACACTCATGTGTTATTGTATCGCAATCGTTTTTATATTGCAAGTTTTATTTCCAGCCCCGCATCTCAACTGTAACAGTTCAGCCTTCGGCTTCCTGTTACAAGCATCAAGCCATGCAAAAACCGCTTCGCGGATGTCAAAGCCACGTACCGTGGCTTGATGCATTTCAAGCACTATGCTTTCTCACAGACTTTGCAGCGCAGTGCAAAGTCTTGGGCTGAACTGTAACTCTCAACCGCTTTGATAATCAGCTCCGCGCACTGGGTCTTTGTGAAAACGCCGGCGTCAAGCGCCAGTGTGTAATTCTCTACTTTTCCCCACTCCCTCTGTGTGAAATATCTGTAATACATTGTCCGCGAACGGTCTTTTCTCTCCAGCTCTCCTCTGATGCGCTCCTCCTGACCAGTCACACCCTCGTGCCGCTGGACTCTCCTGACGCGGTGCTCCATATCCGCGTGAACAAACACATTGAGCACATCCCTGCGCCCCCGGAGAATGAAATCAGCACCGCGTCCCACAATGATACAGTTTCCCTTGTCCGCAATGCTCTTAATCACTTTATCCTGTGCCTCTTTGATTTCCTCGTAGGGCACCTCCGGCTTTTTATAGTGTGGTATAAAACCGCTCTTCATGTCAATATAGTCCTGCTCGGACATGTTTTCTCCGTTTTCGAGTATGAGTCTTTCGTCAATTCCCATCTCTTTTGCCGCAGATGCCACGATTTCTTTATCATAAAATGCGTATCCGAGCTTTTCTGCCAACAGCTTCCCTATGGTATGTCCGCCGCTCCCTGTCTCCCGGCTGATTGTAATGACCATGGTTCCCCCTCCTTCCAGATTCTTTATTTTTCCCCGCCTGCCTTGAAGTTATAGACAGGTTTGATGATTTTGTCCACTGTGACCGTCTCGCCGACCACATGCAGCATATCCTCTATCTTCCGGTATGCAAACGGAGACTCATCCAGCGTATCCTTGTTGACGCAGATAGAATGAATCCCTTCCATCGCCTTCTTAAACTCGGAGACAGTATGGTGCTCCTTCACCTCAGAGCGCCTGTAGATCCGCCCGGAGCCGTGCGGCGCAGAGCAGTTCCAGTCCGCATTTCCAAGTCCGGTTCCCAGAATAATCCCGTCGCGCATGTTAATCGGAATGATCACTTTCTCCCCGGCCTTTGCACTGATTGCACCCTTTCTTAAAACAGGGACCTCATCCGAGAAATCGACGTAATTGTGAATACAGGCAGCGCTGTCCAACACCTTCCATTTCATGCCGCGCACTATCTCGTCGACCATGGCCTCCCTGTTCAGCCTGGCAAATTCCTGTACAATCTCCAGATCATGCAGATACTGTCCGAGCAGCTCACCCTCCAGACAGGTCAGATCATACGGCGCATATCCCTGTTTCTTCATCTGCGACGCTTTCTGTCCTTCTTTGAGGTAATACTCTGTCACCTCCATGCCCAGATGCCGGCTGCCGGAATGAATCACAAGATAGAACGCGCCATCCTCATCCCGGTCTACTTCAATAAAGTGATTTCCGCCGCCCAGTGTTCCAATGCTGCGGTCTGCCTTGGCCTCATCAATCGCCTTATAACAGTGCAGCCTGCGAAGTGCAGTATGGTCACTAAGCTTATGACTTGTCTTTCTGACAGCCCCGCCGACGGGAACGTTGTCGCGGATAACGGTATCCAGCTTTTGACATTCCATGCCTTTTGTCTTGATTTTCGCGATCGTCATACCGCAGCCGATATCCACGCCGACCAGATTCGGCATCAGCGACGCGCCTACTGTCATGGTCAGCCCGATGGTTCCCACCTTGCCGGGGTGGACATCCGGCATCACGCGTATCTTGCTGCCTGCTGTGCTGGGATGGTCGCAGATCATCTGCAGCTGTTTTCTTGCATAATCATCAATGGCATACTGTTCGTTGTCCGTTGTGTAAACAATCGCATTCGTGTATTTTCCGTATATTGTAATCATAAAAAACTCCTTCTATATTATCATTGTCATCCATTCAATATCTCCCTGCATCATCCTAAAAAACTGTTGCGCAGGGCGTTTTCGCGTGTTCTTTTGTCCCGCATTTCGGTAACAAAAAAACACCTCATAGAAAGGTGTTTTTATCCGCACAATTTTGACTACAATAAAAAGATCCTTATTGCATTCTGAGGACAATCACACCTTCCCGATCCGTTATCAAATTTAGTAGATTATTTGTGATGTGCTGCATTTTGTCCTCCTTATCGTAATCTGGTTACCTGTTACCCGCAAAGTTCGTGCGCTTTGCTTTATGAATAGTATTGATGAACACTTCTTTAGCAGTGTCCTCTATGATGTCCGCCTCTTCTGCCGTGACAGCCTCCGCTATAACCACCATAATACGTGGTTGTGCTGGTTGTCGTGCTGTTGCTGCTTCCTATGCTGGAACCTGACTGAACTGGTCTCCCATGGTCATGACAGTGATCACAGATCCCGTCCTCGTCCGCATCCACAAAATAATCGCAGATGCCGTCATAATCCGCGTCCAGATAGCAGTGATTGTCGCAGATACCATCGCCGTTCTCATCCACAAAGTAGTGATCCCCGCAGATACCGTCGCAATCCGCATCCCTGAAACAATCGCCGAGATTGCATCCGCCGATATGGCAAGTCGCTGGCAGCTCTGCTGCATTGACAGAAGCCGCCGGAGCCAGCGCCATCATACATACAAGTCCCACAGCCAACATTTTCTTCATATTCATATACCTCCTAAAAACTGAGAAAACCGTTGCTTTCCTTAACCATATCACACTTCATAGGCTTTTTCAACTATTATTTTCAGCTTTTGAAAGACGTGGTTCACCCAATCAGACATTCCTTCCCTCTGAATGCAAAGCCATACGTTCTTATCTGCTCTGGTGAAAAACCTTCCGATATAAGCTCTGCTTCATATCGCTTTTCCTCAATCTGTCTATGGGCATTTGCGACTGTGTCTTCCAGCGTGCTCTCATCATCGTCTGCACTCAAAACCTTAAACTCGAAAATAAATGCTTTTTTCGTCTTGTCAAGAGGCTGTATCATCACGTCATAGCGCCCATATCCGCTTTCGCGGTTTGAGCGGACTTTGTATCCGTCTGCAAGGTTTACGATCATGCCTAGCACAAATCCATGATAAAAACGTTCCGGCTCTGTTTTTTCAGCCGGATGATTTCCGCTGTCAAATGAACTGAATGTATTTAGCGCAACCTTATTCATAAAGGTGTTCATCTTCCTGACATTATCACAGAGCATTGCATTGATAAACTCATTGTACACAATGCCTGTATCCCCTCCAAACCAGCCGCTTACCATGTTTTCAAACATAATGAGCGTCTCCATATTGGTCAGTGTCAGTGTATACAGTTCCTCTTTGCGCTCCCCTGCAACCTCCACATCCAGAACTTTCAAATATCCTGTCGCAAGCAGCAGGCTCCATACTGCATTCGCGCTGCCGTCAAGCTGGTTAAACACGATCTGTTCATCAATCGCCGCTTTGAAGCTGCAGCCTTTTATGAGTGCCTCCATCGTCTGTTTAATCTCTGCATTTCCTGTCCTTATCAGAGAATTGATAAGGCTGTTCGAGCTTGTATTTGCCCAATATGCAGCATACCTGCCGCTTTTCTTTATAAATGCGGTAATTGACCATGGATTATAAATATCTGTATGCCTGCCGAATGTAAAGCCATCGTACCATTGTTTTACCCCCTCCTTTTCGCTCCCAAGTCCCATATCATCAAGCGCCCCAAACACTTCATCCTGCGTGAAACCGAATGAATCTGCGTACTCATCCGAAGTTGTTGTCACCACATCAAGGTTATTCAGATCAGAAAAAATTGACTCTTTTGAAATTCTGGTGATTCCTGTGATGATTCCCCGGTACAGATGCGGGTTCGTCTTGAACGTATTGTCAAAAAAGCCCCGGAAAAAGCGGACCGCTTCCTCCCAATATCCCCTGCTCCACGCCTCCTGCATCGGAGTATCATACTCATCAAGCAGTACAATCGTCTTTTTGCCGTAATGTCTTTCCATGTATCCGCCAAGACGCTTTATCGCTATTACCGCTGTTTCATCATCCATGGTATCATTGACAGACTTAAAATATCTCCTGTCATCATCATCAAACACATGGGAACGCATGATATCTTTATACATTTTGTATACATCTGTTATGATTCCCTTAAATGATTTTCTAAGTCCTTCTGCACTGTTTGTTTTGATTCCTGCGAAGCTTAAGCATATCACAGGGTACATGCCCTGAATCTGCCTGTATTTCTCATCACTCCAGATTGCAAGCCCTTCAAACAGGTCTGCCCTGCCTGCGTATTTATTGGAAAAAAAACACTCTGTCATGCTCATGTTCAAAGTCTTGCCAAACCTTCGGGGACGAGTGATGAGTGTGACATCTGAACCACTCTCCCACCACTCCTTGATAAATCCTGTCTTATCAATATAAAAAGCGCCCTGCTCCCGTATCTTGTCAAACTGCTGTACTCCGATGTTTATGATTGTTTTACCCGTCATGTCCGCGCCTTTCTTATCATCCTACCTGTATCTCACCCTTTGCATGCTCATCGTCCATGATAATCTCGCCCACCGACGGAACGGCAATGCTACCTGAGAGCGGATTCTTAATGCTGATGACCGGTGTTGTGATCACTGCATCCACCTCCGACTTTTCAAAGCAGAGGTCCGTATCTGTCATCTCACAGTCAATCAGTTTCAGATTTTTGCAGTAGCATAACGGCTGTGTGCCGATAATCTTACAGTTCTCAAAGGTCAGCCCGTCCGCATACCACGCAAGGTACTCTCCCTTGACAACACTGTCTCTCACCACGACATTTTCGCCGTGCCAGAACGCGTCCTTTGTGTCAAAAGTACAGTTTTCAAACACAGCATTTTTGATGTACTGGAATGAATATTTCCCCTTGAACGTCACGTTTTTGAACGTGATCTGCTCGGAACGCATCATGAAATATTCACTCTCCGCGGTGGAGTCCTCCATCCTGACCTGACTGACAGACCACCCGAATTCCGGCGATATGATGTCGCATCCGCGGATAACCACATCACTGCACTCCCTGAGCGCTTTGATGCCATGCATTTTCGTGCCTGTTATCTCTATGTGGTCAGAATACCACAATGCCGCACGACACAGCTGCGTCATCTCCGAGTCATGGATTCCAAGTCCATGCACATGCCAGAACGGATAGCGCAGGTTAAAAAAACACTTTTCCGCCTGTATATCTGATGCCTCCTTAACAGCGCTCTCTCCATCCGCAGGACCGTCAAAAGAACATTCCCTTATGATCACGCCCTGGCTTCCATACAATGCTCTCTCTTCATCAAATGTCTGTTTTTCAATTACCTTCATTTGCTCTCATCTCCATCTCCGAAAATATTCATACATTAGTATATAATCTTTGTCAGAAATTGGCAAATAAAATTATTCTAATCTTTTTCCGATTACAGCGCATCCCTATTTCTCCTGCGGGCGCACGCTCTCACCCTGTTTCAGCTCCTTTGTCGTGTAAGTGATCACTTTCGTGTCCGCGCTGATCGTTCCTGATTCCAGCGCCACAAACCTGTCATTTTTGTCTTTGACCTGGACTTTAATCCGCTCGGCATAGTACTCACTTCCGAGGATTCCGTCCTTTTCGTTTAATGTATAAATATAATAGCCGTTTGACTCCTCAAAAACCGCATCGACCGGGAGCGTCAGTTCATGATACTCCCCCTGCACTGATTTCTGAATACTTCCGCTCAATCCGGGTTTTCCCACGCCCTCCGGGAGCATACAGATCAGATCGTAGCCGCCCTGCATGTTCTCTGTAAAATAATCAACCGTGACTTCCATATCGGACTGACCATTTAATTTCAGACTGACAGTGTCATTCAGGTGCACATATTTCCCCTGTTCCTTTGTAATGCTGAACTTGAACTGGCATGGACGCTGTGTATCTGTCATCAGAATCGCCGCCATATCCGATGTCCTGCCGCCGACTTCCACCTGAATGCCTGAGATAACGCCGTCATTTTCAGCCTTGATTTCTCCCTTCTGCTTCTGGATTGCGTAAAGGCCTGCAATCTGTTTCTGTATCTGTTTTATATCGAGCTCATAGATGGCTGCCGTGGAGTCCGCCCTTGTCGTCACCTGTGCATTTGCAATATCCCGCATTTTCTGCCGCAGTGTCACCTCGCGGCTGTAGCTTATATCACTGTAGTTTTCTCTCGCCTTCTGCACATTGGCTTCAAGTACCAGTCGTGTGTTCTGCCATTCATCAAACTTTAGTTCCTCCGCCGAATAATCAGGCTGTTCTACTACGCTCCTGTCATGTCTTGTCAGTTCGTCCTGCAGAGCAAGAAGCTCTTCATTTGCTTTCCTGATTCTATTTTGCAGCTCTGTACGCTCTGCACTCTTATCATCTGGCGGATTTTGATTCTCTTTGCTGTCTTTCTCTGAAGTCGATGTATTATAATTTGTATTTACAATTGATTCATTATTTTCATTTCCTTTGTTATCTGTATCCTTATTGTCATTTGTTCCGCTGTCTTTCTCTGTACTGTTATCCGAATCATCCTTATTGTCTGTGTCTTTTTCATTATCTACATCTGTTCTGTCATCTGTGTCTATGTCCGAATCTGTATTATTACCACTATCTGCATTGGTACCATTGCCGTTATTTGGATTGTTCTCATTTTCTGAACTGCCGTCTTTTCCTGTATTGTCCATTGAATTTTCGTCTTCATTATCTCCAAGACGAACACTGTCATCTGCACTGCTGTTCAAACGAGCATTCCTGTTCGTCACATCAGCTTCATTCTGAACACCATCCTCTGCACTGTCTTTCCTATCAGCATTACCGCCTGTTTCCTGATTTCCTGCTGACCCGGAAAGCGTCTTTCCATTTTCATTATCTTCTGTCTCTTTGGTACTGTCACTCTGCCCCAGCTGTGCAAGCTGCTCCTGCAGATCCTGAATCTCGCGTTCTTTTGCTGTAATCCGGTCAGAAATATTGTATCCTCTGTTCACCCAGTCATGATAATCATCCCATGCTTCCTTCCGCGCACTGTCAGACGTGTATGGTACGGTATCCGCAAGATGGGCTGCAAGCTCCGCCTCCGCTTTGCCGAGCGCCTCCTTTGCGCGTTCCTTCGCAATCGAAGTCTCCATATCCGCTGTCTCATAATCCTCCTGTGCCCATAGAATCGCGACTTCCTTCTTCTGCGCTTCTATCACCTCATTGACCTGGATATCTGATAGATTGCACTGCAGTTTTGCCAGCTCGGTCTCCTTTGCGCTGATGATATCCGCAATGTCTTTTGTGTCAATTGTAAACAGCACATCTCCCACCTTGACCTCGTCCCCCTGCATGACATAGAGCCTGTCTATGCGAAGTCCTGCCTGTGTATTGACTGCGATCTCGCCGCCCGTTGTCACGATTCCGTCCGTCTCCACGATGTGCTCCACGTATTTTTTCGACGGCGTGTCGGTCGTGACTATCGGCAGTCCTGATACATAGATACTCTTTGAAATAATGGTACACAACCACACGAACACCAGAAACAATAAAAATATCTTAATCCACTTCTCCAGCCGCTTGCGGCTCAACAGCTTCTCCTCATCTCTTTCCATCACACAAATCCTCCATCCAGTTACCCTTTCAAACCAGAATATACAATCCCCTGTTCCAGATAATCCTGCCCCATGATGAACACAAACACAGCTGGTATCAGCATCACCACCGACGCCGCAAACGCAAATCCCGCCTGCGTCCAGCTGATTTCGGGCAGGTACAGTGACAGCGGCCACAACGTCTTGTCCTCGAGAAACGCAAACGGCTGCTCAATCATGTTCCAGTATTCCAGAAATCCGAGCACAAGCGCCGAGAGGATACCACCCCTGCCAATCCCGATTCCAAGCATAAAAAAGATGTACAGCTCCCCTGCCCCGTCAATCCTTGCAGCCTCGATCAAAGCCTTTGGAATCGACCGGAAACCGCCATAGACCACGAAAACCGGAAACGTGTTAAACACCGCCGGAAGGATAACAGCCCAGTGCGTATTCAACAGCGACAGCCTGTCAAGCGTCAGATAACTTGACAGCATCGTCACCTGGAAAGGCAGAAGCATCAGCACGACATAAATAGTAAAAATCACATTTTTTCCTCTTACCTGATATATAGCAAACGCCCAGGCAGCAGGAATCCCCACCACCATCTGTCCCAATAAAATCAACAACACCAGCTTTACCGAATTCCAGAACAGCACGAAAAACTCCGGCGAATAAAATAGCAGACGAATGTAATTCTCCACCGTAGGATACTGAGGAATCAATTTCCATGACACAAACCCTGTCCCATGCATAAACACAGGCTCGAGACATTCATATAAGTCCCCCTGCCCCATAACGGAACCTGTCACTACAAGAAATACAGGTGCGCAGATGATAATGCCCGCTGCTATAAATATAAACTTTGTCACCGCCTCCGACGCCATGCGGAGAAACTTTCTTACCCTCATACCCTCACTTCAAGACTCCTTATCCAGAACGTTGCCGACATTTGGTGTGCTATATAAATCTACATTACTTCTGACTGTAATATTGGAATAATAATATAAACACAAACAGCACTCCTGCCACAAGCACACTTGCCGCTGCCATCTTGTCAAACTCAAGATTGACATACCAGTTGTTAAATGTGTGCTGCAGGAGATAGATATCCCTTCCCGGATAAGAACCTCCGACAAGGTATGCTTCCCTGTATATTTTCATGGAATTTAAAAACGATAGAATCACAATCGTGTAGATACTGCCTTTCAGACAGGGAATCTTTACAAAAATCAGGCATTGAAACCCGTTTGCGCCATCCACCCTTGCCGCCTCGATCAATTCATTCGGTATCGCGGCGATCCCTGCAAGCCACAGCACGATCGTGTATCCAGTGTTTTTCCACAGATAACTGACGACAAGACTGAAAAAATCCTGTTTGTAAAAAAACATTCTCCACACGATGACAACCGTGGCAGTCGGCATCGCCATCGGGAACAGGTACAGGCTTTTTATGACACTGATGTCATGTATCCTGCTGAGCACAAGTGCTGCCGTCAGACCGATCACAACCAGAAGCGGTATCGCCACGCCCACAAAATGGAGCGTATTCGTCACTGCCAGCCGAAAGGCCTGATTGCTGACTACTGTCTTATAATTGTTCAGTCCCGCAAACTCTCCTGACATGACTGTCATAAAAGAGCGCCGCACCACATCCGCAAACGGAATCAGCACAAAGACCGCTACCCCCGCAAGACTCATGCCGATAAAAATCATAAAATAACCAAATTCCTTAAATCTCTTCATTGCTGTCTCCCCGTCTCATTTTTGATAATTGTAGCACAAATCCCTCTAAATAATCTCTAAAAAAGGTGCATGATAAGGTTTTTCTTCTTATCATACACC
>CAMWXA010000077.1 GCA_947178035.1 uncultured Lachnospiraceae bacterium
CTTGGGCAATACTTTGTATTTCTTTTGCCCCTTCCACAATTTGATCTCTCATATATCACCTCTGCAAATTCCAAAACTCTTCTGCTAACATTCCCTATATAAATAGTTATCACTCTCCCAGGAATCGACATAAACTGTACACCTTTACAGGATACGATTCATTCCCGGGCATGACTCCCTCCTCAGTTTTTTGGACATAAAATCCAACGGATTCATACAGCCTTCTCGCAGGTTCATTTCCATATAATACCTCAATGTGATTGATGCCCGGTTCTATGTCCAAAGCCCTTTTCACAAGTTTTCTTCCAATTCCCTTGCGCATCATGTCTGGAGATACATAGAGCCATGCAAGCTCGTCATCTGTGTAAGCACTGAATGCCACGACAACATCGTTTATGACTGCCACATCAATATGCGGATAGTCAAAGAAATTTTCTCTTTCTGCAGCAAGAAAAAATGGAAGAAACGCCTCATCAAGGGAGGCCAGCGAGAGTTCCATTTTGCTTTTTTATTCCTTTTCTGATTTTCTTCTATCTTTTCTGGTACATTTTCCGTTTCAACAGTCAGTCCTTTCGCCTGTTTCCCCTTTTGATTCAATGCAAAATATTATATAAGCTGGTATCCTGTTCACAAATCTGCTTTCTATATCCATCACTGTATCAGAATTTATTTGATTCCCCAAAAACCAGCCTGCATATTTGAAAGCCACAATATTTCAACAACTTTAAATCCACAATTCCGCATAAATTCCATATTTTCTGATAACGTAATCGGAAAATAATCTTTTCCATATCGATCTATGTGCTTCTGGCATTCCTCAAGACTTTTTTGCTGTTTCACTTGATATCTTTTCCATTTTTCTAAATAGACCGATTTTCCTAAATCGGTAAATGGCGCAAAATTTTCAAAACTGATAAACAAACCATTATCCTTTAATGCCTCATAACATTTCTGCATAGCGATTTTGCGCTCATCCATATGCAAATAATGATTTACCTGTATCGCTGTAATAATATCAAATTCGTTCGAATAAACCAACTTTTGCACATCACAGACACAAAATTCCGCATTATGATATGGAAACCGTTCTTTTGCAATTCTTATCATTTCCTCTGACAAATCACAAAAAACAAATTTCTCGATATCGACATTTTCAAATGCGGCACTTCCCATCTTCCCTGTGCCACAGCCAATGTCAAGCCATCTTACTGCATTATCATTCATGACTTTTATTAATTCTATGACTTGTTCGTAGAACTGGTCGTAATACGGCAGAGTTTGTTTTATTTTTCTATCATAATCGTCTGAACGAAATGCAGATTGATTATCATTCATAGGCTGTTACCTTTCCTCTTTTCATCTGGTCAACAAATCATAGACAGGACAGCCCGCATTAAAACATACCATGAATTTCTGTTGTGTCCATATCCCTGTCTCCTGCACAGACTTCTCATATGTTTCCTGACACACGAAATTGAAAGCTGTATCATCTCTTATATACAGTATCAGTCCTGACAGCTACCTTGCGTATTTATCACTAAATAGTATACCACAAAATATACCGGAATTGGAAACTGTTTGAGATGCTTTAAAAAAAGAACAGATAAACTCAGACCTGTTCCTTTATGTTTTGTTATATTTGCGCTGCAACTTTTTGGAAAGTTTTTGCATACATTCAATCATATTGCACTCGTAATCTCATGTTCACAATCCTGGATAAAACAAAATGCATTATACGCATCGCAGGCATGTTTTGTGTCATTCATACGGATGAAATACGCTGCAAATAAAATCTCTATACATTCCATCACGCACGGGATTGCTTCTTTTTCTTTATCAGACAGACTAAGTATACTTTCGTAACCTGCGATAACTGATTTCACGTTTTCCATCCACTCTGTTTTTGTAAAGACATCCTCTGTTTCTTCTGCCAATAATCCTGTCAGAAAATAACAGATATCAAATATTCTTATATTTCTCTGGCTCAAATCAAAATCAATATATCCTGACAAATTACCCTCAAAGAATAAAAAATTTCCAAAATGTACATCTCTGTGAATCAATTGTCTCGGAAGGCCATCATATAGGCTTTCCAGACACGCTACTGTTTTTAGATATTCTTCTTCACTTAGTATCTTCCACTCATTATCTGCTAAATTTTCCCGTACCCATCCTTTCATTTCCTGTAACAGACTATTATCCCAAAATTCAACTTCTCTCTCGCACTTCATAAAGGCCGCGTGTAATTTTGCAATTGCACATCCCATTTTCCAGGCAATTTCTTTGTCTCTCGTATCAGAAATATTACTCCCAGGCAATTTCTTTGACATAAGAAAATAATTGTTTTGATATGCGACATATTTTTCACCGGTTTTTGTAAGTACAGCCTTCGCAACCGGAATCGCGCAATCCGATAATATTTCCGATATTTTTATATTTCGCTCCAACTGCTTTTTGTCATCATACACTTTTATCACATGAGAATCATTCAGTTCCCACGCTGTGGGATATATTTGCGATAGCTGCCTGTCCGTAATTCCCCATAAAGGCAGGATTTGTTCGATGAACTCTTTCATTTGTTGATATCTCACCCTTTCTTTTGCGATAATCCTCCGTATGCTTGCCGCAGACAAATGATAGATATTACTGAGCTGTTTGTTCGTTCTTCCTTCAAGATGCTTCAAATAGATATGCTGGTTGCGCTTCTCTAACTCAATCTTATAGTCGGTCGGTTTATTTCCCTTACAATAATTTCCTATCGGTATATACAAATAGCCGCCCCGATAATATTGTTGAATCATTGAAAGTAATTCTTCAGGTAAAATATCTTTCGCATTTGCATATTTCATTGGCATCACCCGATTTCTAAGTATATTTTTATTCAGGAGCTGTCGCGGCATAAACTTTCATTTTGACTTGTCTAAATGTCCATCTGCGGCATCAGATAATCTTGATATAAGGCATTGTCCTTGATGCCTTTGCCATCTATGCCTGCGATTATCTTCTTTGCAGCTGGACATTTATACAGCGTTAAATTTACAAGTTATTTATTTACAGCTCCTTATTTTATTATAACAGATGATATCTTCCTATTGATGATTATATTCATTTCTGTATAAAATATAATCACCAATGCCTGACCAAGCAGCAACCAACATTATGCACAGGATTTCATTTTTAAGGAACTGTAAGAAAATAAATGATACAGATTTCGCAGGATATTTCTATAAGGTTAAATTACTTCGTAAGGAATTGTTAAGAATTAACTTTGCAGACAAGGCGGCATAAAAAGATTTAGACAAGTCAGATATAAAGATTAATTCTTTAACAGTTCCTAATTGTCGAAAAACGTAGGCGCAGCAGACAAAGGCATAAAGGGCAGTGCCTTACGAAGTGCCTGACTGCTCTTCAACTGTATTACTGAAGTTTTCATAGGGAAACACTACTTTAAAACTGCCATTGACTGGTCCGGCTGCATTTACTGTTTAATAACTCTGACAATTCTTATTTATTTTTTCCCAACAACGTATATCGGAATAAATAAACCTCCTAAAATAAGAAACAAAGCGAGAAACAGGTCGACGATATCCCGCCAAATTCCCGCAAAAATCAAAGTTTCTATATAGCTGACGATTGGATATACCAATATAAGTGCCACAGACCAGATACGCCCGACGTTCAATATTTTTCCCCAGTTACTGTTATTTAAAGAAAGTCCGGGTAAATTCATCTCAAACAATCCGTCCGTATATACACAAATACGGTTTTCATCATAACAGGACGGAAGCTTTTCCTTTACAAAAAAACAGAAATATATACCAAAAACTGCGCCCAGACTCATAGATACGATCAGCCCGGTCGTTATGCTACCACTCCTATAGGAAAACCATATTTCAAGACAGGCCATCACCAGAGAGAAAATACAGATTAGTCCCCATTTCCCTTTGTTATGATATGCCCGTGTCTGTTCTTCCTCAGAATACGAAATCGCTGTTTTTACAACTTGTTCAACCTGCGCTGCGCTCAGCGCGTTGTCCTGCTCCATGCGTTGACACATCAACAACTCCGTTACCGTAACTCCCAATATGTCTGCTAACGGCATTAACAAATCGATATTAGGAACACTTGTTCCAGTTTCCCATTTGCTAACAGCTTTATCAGAGATAAAGAGTCGTTCTGCCAGCTCCCTCTGAGTCATCCCTTTTTCTTTACGAAGCATGGCGATAAATGTGCCAAATTTGTGTTTTTCAATATGAAACATCGTTGCACCTCCTCGTTGTTTTTCTATACCCATTTTCACTCTATGTCCGCTAAAAAGCAATCGAATCGCAGGAGAATTCCATATTTTAGAGGTAGAATGGCAGGAGAATTGTACTGTCCCCCGATTGCACAGAGCCGAACGGATAAAAAATCAAAAAATTTCCCTTGTAAATTGCCCATAAAGACAAAACAAGGGAACTAAGCGACTATACCGATTCATCCTTAAGCATCGCAAAATGTTCCAGATAAACCAGCAGCACTGAAATATCCGCAGGCGATACCCCGCTGATCCGCGAAGCCTGTCCGACAGACACCGGCTTGAATTTCTGAAGCTTCTGCCTCGCCTCCAGTCGGAGATTCTTAATATCATCATAGTCGATGTCAGCTGGTATTTTCTTTTTCTCGATCTTCTTAAATTGTTCTACCTGCTTTAACTGGCGCTTGATATATCCGTCATATTTTATATTGATATTAATCTGTTCGATCACATCATCCGGTAACTCTGGTCTGTCCAAGTCAATCTTTGCGATTAATTCATAGGAAAGCTCTGGTCTGCTGATCAGCTCTGCAAGTGTGGCTGCCGTCTTTAATCCGCTGCTTTTCCTGCTTTCCAGAAACTCCTGCATTTCCCTGTTGGCGCCGACCTTCACATTTTGCAGACGCTCTATCTCCGCCGCGATCAACCGCTCCTTTTCACACACAGAATCATACTGCTCTTTTGTGACCAGTCCCGCCTCATAACCAATCTTTCGAAGTCTCAGATCCGCGTTGTCCTGACGAAGCAAAAGCCTGTACTCCGCACGTGAAGTCATCATCCGATACGGTTCCAGATTTTCCTTTGTAACCAGATCGTCAATCAGTACGCCAATATACGCCTGTGAACGGTCAAGCACAATCTGCTCCTTTTCCCTGATAAAAAGTCCGGCATTCATTCCCGCAATCAACCCTTGTGCCGCCGCTTCCTCGTATCCGCTGCTACCGTTAAACTGCCCGGCACTGAACAGTCCTGATATTTTCTTAAACTCCAGCGTTGGATACAACTGGTCTGATTTGATACAGTCATACTCAATCGCGTAAGCGTTTTTTACGATTTTGCAGTTTTCCAATCCAGGCACCGTGCGATACATCGCAAGCTGCACGTCTTCCGGCAGAGAAGAGCTCATACCGCCGACATACATCTCATTCGTGTGCAGTCCCTCCGGCTCTATAAAAACCTGATGCCGCTCCTTATCTGCAAATTTGACCACCTTGTCCTCAATCGAAGGACAATACCGCGGACCAGTGCCCTCGATAATTCCGGCATAAATCGGCGAGCGGTCAAGATTTGCACGGATAATATTGTGCGTGTTTTCATTGGTGTAAGTCAGCCAGCATGAGACCTGATCAATCTGCACATCCTCTGGATTTGTGGAGAACGAAAACGGTACAATCCGCTCATCCCCGAATTGTTCCTCCATTTTGCCAAAATCAATTGAGCGCCTGTCCATCCTCGCCGGCGTTCCCGTCTTAAATCTGCGCATTTCCACACCGAGCGATTCCAGACTGTCTGTCAGATAATTAGCAGCCTGCAGACCGTTTGGCCCTGTATGTGTGATCGCCTCACCGCACAGGCACCGCGCTTTCAGGTAAGTGCCTGTGCAGAGAATTACCGCTTTTGCCTCATAAACAGCTCCAGTGAACGTTTTCACGCCAGTTATTTTTTTCTGATATAATCCGTTCGCCTCATTTAAATCCTCTACCAGAAGTTCGACGACCTCTGCCTGTTTGATTGTCAAATGATCCTGATTTTCAAGGACTTTGCGCATCTCTCTGGAGTACTCAGCCTTGTCAGCCTGTGCACGGAGTGAATGAACGGCTGGTCCTTTCGAAACATTGAGCATTTTTGACTGGATAAAAGTCTTGTCGATGTTTTTTCCCATCTCACCGCCAAGTGCATCAAGCTCCCGCACCAGATGTCCCTTCGACGAACCCCCGATATTTGGATTGCACGGCATCAGCGCGACACTGTCCACACTCACCGTAAAAATCACTGTCTCCAATCCCATTCTCGCACAGGCAAGCGCAGCCTCACACCCCGCATGTCCTGCGCCCACCACGCACACATTTACCTTTTCCCGTATTTCTGACATATCTATCCCTCTTTCATTCGATGGTTCATTGCGATAAAATATTCTCTCAGCAAACGACATCATCACATCACACACACGTGCATTCCTATACTCCGTTTCTAATACATATTGTAGTATTTTATGTAATACATATATATTACAATTTACTGTTCAAATTTTCCTTGTCAAGAATTATAACACGAAATAAATGTGACAGGAAGAACTAATTGAAATGCTTTTTAATTTCTTCATAATTATCTACTTGCGCACCGGGCATCCGTCAGCCCCAGCTGACACATTTCCTTTTGGTGACCGTATACATAAAAAGGGACTCATAAAGAGTCCCGAAAATTAAATATTGTTGTAAACTGTATAGCATGGCTCTGTAAAAATTGTCAATGATCAAGAATCACACCATGATCTATCAGTACTTCTTTGATCTCTTCTTCTGTTTTACTCATGGCTTGTGCTATCATGACTAAGCTGCCTCCTGCTTTGTAGAAATTAATGATATCCTCCTCTTTCGCTTTCCTGACACCCCTTCGTTCACCTTTCTCCAGTAATCCCTGCCCTAAATTGCACATCACTTTCACTTCCTCTCTTAAGCCTTCGTCGATGTCTATACCAAAGTCATCTAACAACATTTCGCATCGTTCCCTGTTATTCAGATTCACTGCAAACAGCGTATTGAGCATCCTGCACAAATCCCTGCTGTCTGCTTCCTCCGGGCTGTCATCTTCCTCTGATTTCCCCGGTTCACCAGTTATTCCTGCAATCACAATGTTTATCATATCGGTGCCGCCCTTCCATTGATATGTCCCGTACAGCGTATCCTGCGCAAAATGAATATGATTCACACTGTTGCTCTCCATATTTGCAACGATCCAGATTGAGTATACTTTTACCAGGTTATTGAACTGCATATGTCTGAACTCTCTCTGCTTCTGTGCACTGATCAGCCTGCACGCATAAAAAACAGCACGGTTTGACAGCTTATAGCTTGTCGGTTTATCTTTCTGCATCTCAACATTGATGATTATTCCATATGACTTTTTCGCATCTCTGGATGTCCGCACCTTAAACAGGATATCATATCGGATCAGTCCCTCGTTCCTCTCAGAATCCTCTGTATTAAGACCTGTGATCCGCTCTGCATCCGTTATATTCGTATATCCCGGGTCCACAGGAACTTTACTAATATAAACTTCACCTTCTATCAGATCCGCGATGTCTTTTCCACGCATTCCTTTGAATTCTTCCACTGTCTTTGAAAGGATGAAGGCAAGTACCGTCTTATAACCAAGTACTTTCTTTGCCTGTTCATCATACTGCGTGGAAAACTCGTCAACCGTATCTGGTGCTGTGTTGTTAATCTCTTTTGTCATTTACTCCTCCTGACTGTTATGTCATGTTTCTTTTCCGCTTTAAACGGCTTTCTCCTATAATAACACAGACCCCTCTATGCGATTATATTATAACATGCCAAAGACAGTCGATGCAATCATACTTTTAAAACCAGCTCAACTCCAGAAATTATTTCGTTACTTTTCACACCCACACCAAAGGAGTGGGAGTTATGCGCCAAATTGATGCCCTTTATCAATTTGTGTGCAAAATTTGTTATAATTCACACCTCAATAACGTATAAACTGATAAAAACTAGCGTGGGTGTGAATTGTAACATTATTTCCGATTGCCCGGATAATTCTGTGCTGCTGCTGATTTTGACTGGCTTCCGACTGCTTGTATCTACAAAACACCAGCGGTTGCATTTTTGAAAAAACGGCTCTCTTGTATGCAACCAGAATTTTTGCTATCATACAAGCAACAAGTGAAAGGATGGTGTTTATATGCCGGGGATGTTAAGTGAACGTATTGCCGCGCTGCGAAAAGAGCGGGGCCTCACTCAGGAGCAGCTGGGTAAAATGGTCGGAGTGTCCTACCAGGCGGTGGGCAAATGGGAAAAAGGCGGCGCGCCGGACGTGGAACTGCTGCCCGTCCTGGCAGCGCAGCTGGATGTCACTATCGACGCGCTCTTTGGTTTGGAGAGCGGGGAACAGATCAATATAGAGGACACTGTGTATCGGTGGATGCTTACTGTCCCCCGAAATCAGCGGGTAGACCGACTGTGCCGCCTGGTGTGGTCGGCTGCGGGAGCAGTTATTAGCGGCAAGTCGGAAGATGCAGTAGACATCAGCAGATATGAGAACTGCTGTGAAACCGAAGATGCAGAGAACGGGAAATCCACCCGCTGGCTGCGCCGGACACGGATTGCCATGGAAGATGGGACTATTCTGGGTGTCCGGGCCAACGATATGTCTTTCGCCGCCATTTTCCCAGAACCGGAAACGGGCTGGGAACCCTTTTTGGAGGGAAACAGTCTCTACCGCCGTCTTTTTGAGGCTCTGTCAAAACCCCACTGCCTGGAACTGCTGGAGTATCTGCACAGCAAACCGCCCACCATGCGCCGCTATACACCTGGAGCCATCGCCAAGCCCATGGGACTGGATGCAGCGGAGGTCAAGGATCTGATGGACACCCTGACGGAACTAAATCTATTGAACAAAACAGAACTGGAAACTGAGGATGGTCTTATCAGCGCCTATCTGCTGAACAATGATGAGGCGCTGGTGCCCTTCCTATATTTTGCCCGCTGGCTGATCACAGGCGGGAGCGGATTTCTGAATGCCCCGCACCGTAAATCTCCCATGCTGCGGGGCAAAAAGTGGAAAGAGGAGGAATAACATGAATTACTATATAAAAAAACACTGGAAAAAGATTGCTTTGACATCGACTTTTGGATTGCTCGGTGAAGGTACCTATGTGATTTTGCAGCTTATCCTAATGCAGACTTTTAACGCAGCTATCAATCTGGATTTCCGGGGATTTCTGCTCTGGACCGCAGCGGAAGTGGTCGGCTATATGATCTATCTCACTCTGGCTGCAGTAGAAGGTATCATGGAGGCGCGGACCGTTCGGGCTATGAACAACCAGGTCCGCCACGATTTGTACCTGTCTCTGCTGGACAAAACTCACACTGCCTATCACAGCCAGGACACCGGCGAGTATATTTCCTGGCTGACCACCAATGTCAAGCAGATTGAACATCTGGCCTGGGCACCCTTTTTCAGCTGCGTACAGAAAATCGGACTGATTGTCTGGTGTATTCTTGCACTCATCTCCCTGCACTGGCTTATGCTGGCGGCAGGATTGATCTCTGCGGCGGTGATGCTGATAGTGCCAAAACTGTTCCAGAAGCGGATGGAGCGTCTGGGCGATGCATGCGCCTCTGCGGAAGCGGAGGGTGTCAGCAGGTTAAAGGATCTGCTGTCCGGCTTTGATGTGCTGCGTACCTTTGGACTAGCAGACCATTTTCTCGATCAAGGCGATGCTGTCAGTGACCAAATCGAGAAACCCAACTGCCGCCGGAGCAGTACCCAGTCCAGCCTTTCCTGCTTCACCGGCTTTTTCAGCGTCTCCCTGCAAATTTTTCAAGAGGTGGTAACAGTAGCTCTGGCATTCCAGGGAAAGATCATCCTTGGAGCTATGGCCAGTGCCAGCAACCTGACCGCCGGCATCGTCAACGGTCTATGCACCATCGCCAACCATCGCATGTCCCTGTCCTCCGCAAAACCTTATTTCAAAAACATTACCGTACACGCTGGAGAGGCCCGGGACAAGGATTCGGAGGACACTGCCCCGATATCTGACGCTATCACTATCGAAAATCTGGACTTTCAGTACAGCGGGCGCACCATCCTGCAAAGCCTGTCCCTCCAGTTCAAGAAGGGCGGTAAATATGCCCTCATCGGCCCCTCCGGCTGCGGGAAATCCACCCTGCTCAAACTCCTTCTGGGCTGGCTGCCAGACTACAGCGGAGTTATCCGCTTCGATGACAAGGATGCCAAAGACTTTACTCCGGAGCAGCTTCAGCAGCAGATGAGCTACATTGAGCAAAATGTGTTCCTGTTCAACTCCACCATCCGGGACAACATCACACTGGGCGGAACATTTGATGATGAGCAGATGGAAAAGGCTCTGCGGGACAGCGCCCTGGCAGGCGATCTGGCCTCCATGCCGGACGGCCTGGACACCATCGTAGGCGAGGAAGGCAGCAGCCTTTCCGGCGGGCAAAAGCAACGGGTGGCCATCGCCCGTGCGCTGATCCACGACCGCTCTATCCTCCTGGTGGATGAGGGCACCAGCGCCTTGGATCAGAAAAACGCCGACATTGTGGAAAAAAGCCTGTTGGCCAACCCGGAACTGACGCTGATTTTGGTCAGCCACCACCTCACCCTGGAGCGAAAGGAGCAGTTTACCCAGGTATATGATTTACAGTTGGCAGCACCTCATCCGCAATCGGCATGAGTTCTGATAAACGAAATCATTTTATAACCGTTCTATATACCAGCTGTATGCATCAAAAATCAGGGTCTGATTGATTCCATGAAATATAGGCGACAGCGTTTGTTTCATTAAGTCATAAATTTCCGACTCTGATTTTTGATGATTTTGTATCTGCGCATTGACATTCGACTGCGTCATCATAAAACGTATAAAGGAATCTAAAGCAAATTCATGCTTTATCTGATATGTTACCTGCTTTCTTATGATAAACTCCTCCGGCATATCGCTTTGACGCCATACTTCTTCATTCCGCGGCGGTTTTGGAAAATTGGTCAGATACAGATTGTGAAACCATTCTGTATAGGCGTCATTTTGCAGCATTTTATCAGATATCCAAAAATCATATATTATAAGTATTGCGTTTTTACCCATAACAAGACTCATGTTTTTGAGGAATGCGTCTTTATCTACCCAGTTAATGACTCCTGCCGCAGTTACGATATCGTATGGCATTTCGGGAAGAAGCGATTCCTCAGCTTTCGCCGCATAAAAAGTAAATTCCGAAGCATCGTATGTATCTGAGCATACCTGAATCATTTCGCCTGAGATATCGGTTCCTGTCACGCTATCACATATAAGTTTTAAAGCTTTGGTTGACAATCCTGCTCCGCATCCGACGTCAAGCCCATTGTGAAAAGATTTTGTTATGTTCAAGTCAGATTTTAAACGCTCTATGACAGACTTATGCAGCCAGGGTCTGTCAGATGCATAGCCATGTGCAATTCTTTTGTCGTCAAATGATTTATTATTCATTGTTGTGTTTCCCCCTGTCTTTTATCTACCGATTCGGATTCGACATACAATCACCTAATTCCTCGAAAGATGAAATTCTTTGCTAACCTTTGCAGGATAGGTCAAAAAGTCAGCGCTCTGATTTTAACAGTGCATAACAGCAGGCATCGCAGATTCCTTGATTATTCCAATCAGAACTACGCAAAGTTCCCTCATACCTCATTCCGCATTTTTTCATTACTTCACCCGAATTAGGGTTTCTTGGGTCGTGTCTTGCTTCAATCCGATTGGCGTCTACTACATCAAAGAGAAAGTCCATGACAGCTTTCAGGGCTTCTGACGTAATTCCTTTATGCCACCATCTTCTTCCGATACAGTAACCAATATGTACCATTGAAATATTTTCTCTCATATTTACTACAGCGATATCGCCAATCGGCTCATCTCCATTGTCCTTGAGTACAATAGCCCAGTGATAATAATTTTCATTGGCATATTGACTCCCCCAATCTTCTATCACATATTGACTCACTTCCTCACCTGAATGGGCTGGCCATGTCAAAAATTTGGTAACGTCCTGATCCGATGCCCAATTTTGATACATCGCTGCAGCATCTTCGTTCACATATCTTCTTAAAACCAATCGATCGGTCTCTAACCTTTGCGTTCCACAATGTTTCATCAATTTGTCCTTTCTTCTCAATTTCCAATTGTATAATCACATAATTTAAGGTTTCATTACTTACACACTCGAAAAAGCATACAAACTGAAATTTGTACGAGCCATCCATTATATCTGCAGATTTATAATTCTTCGGTAATTCTTTGCATTGTCACAATCCGATACAATTCCTGACTGTGCATCCGGGCAAAACGGCATCATCTGCCAGTCTTCATTACCACATGCCCCTATCAATAACAACTGTTCAAAATATGTATCGAAATCACTACCGAGTATATATCCATGTCCCTCACCGTCATCATGGCTAAGATAAACCACTGGTGGATTTGTTTCATTTTCATTCACATCAAATGCTATTATATCGCCATTGGGTACACGCATAAAACCTAATTTATGATGCCAAACAGCATCATACGTATCATTTTCATTGACAAAGCATTCTTCTACGTAGTCTTTTCTTGAATTCTCCACATCTACAAATTCTTCTAAAGATATTAAAAATCCCGCAGAAAAAATTTTATTCAGTTCACCTGGTAATTCAAAATCATCTGGTAAAAATGCTGAAAACTTACATTTTTTTGAATATTGTAAAAAGAACTCCCTAATCTGTAATGGCAATTTCCTTTCAAGTCTATTTTCAACAGCTTCCACTTCTGCAGTACTTGCCGGTTCTTCTACCATTAATTCTGTTTCAGCACCAATGCTGTCATATGCACTTTTTATTTTTAACAATAGTCCGTCTATCTTTGAATAATCCATGTGCATACCTCCTTTTTTCTTAGTTAAATGTAAAATCTAAATCCCGATCGTGATTTGATGATTTTTTAGGGACATATTAGCTGTTATAGTTTATTACTAAAATCCTCGCTAAACCTATACTAAGTTTATCGCAGATGAGCTTTCCCTTAAAGTTTCCCTTGTAATATATCTTCCCACACGACTGTACATACACGGCAGTTACAATATGATCTTGGCGTGCTGACACAGCCCCCGGAACCAAGTATGATTACATTTATGTTATCTCCGCTTCTTTTCATAAAATACTAATGTAAGTCTTTCGTTAATGACCTTTGTTTTGCCAGTCTGACGATACCCCATTTTCTCATACAGATGACAGTTTTTAGGCTCCTGTAAAATTGTGTCCAGTTCCCAATTTTCGTTTCCGTGCATTTCTTCGCACAGCCGGATTGCTTTCTGTGCAACCCCTTTCCCTTGAAATTCCGGCAGTATAAATATAGGAGAAATTCTTTTGTTTTTTCCGTTTTCCTTCGTGTCAACAATACGGATAGCTCCTGCTTTTTGCTGTCCGATACAGATAAAATAAAAAAATGTAAAATCTTGTTTCAAACGGGATTCTACTTTTTCCATATTTTCGTTTGCAGGACTGGTTTCAAAATCTTGATATTTCTCCAATAATTCTTTGAATGCTTCGACCTGCATAGCGTGCAGTTCTTTTGCATTGTCAATATTTGCCCTTAATAATGTTACTTCCATATACAGCCTCCGTATTAAATGAGATTATTCCATTTATATATTCATATCCCTTTTTTCGATAAAATTCTACCACAGTAATTAATGCGGGAATTTCTATTCTTTCTGCTCTTAAAAATAATTCATCGGATTCAAGAGTATCAATGATATAGCACCACACCCTTGAACCAATTCACATCATGCGTGGCAGAGAGTATATCCATAGCTTTTTCCCGTAATCTTTCACATTGACTTCTCTAAAGTTTCTGAGAATTAGATTTACAATTTCTTCTGTATCTTCTTCCTTATAAGGCTTTGTGACGACTCCTTTACCATTTAATAATTTCATAAAAACTCCTTTCCAAACAAAAAAATACACGAAACATACAATATGTCCAGTGCACTTCTAAAACTATCGGTTATTACAAGCATCTTATAAAAATCACAACTTACACCTACCGATTTATATGCACAGACATATCAGACCTA
>CAMWXA010000078.1 GCA_947178035.1 uncultured Lachnospiraceae bacterium
AAGGCATGGAAACCATATACACCTACGCTGTAGCCTGCTATAAAAAGAGCTGCAGAGTCGTCTGCAGAGCCTGAATGATATTGATATAAAAATGTCAAAGTTCTTTCTAAATGTTCTACCTTCCAATATGAAGAAAACGATTGCTTTAACCAATGTTATAGCAATCGTTTTGTATCAATTTTCAATATTAGCAGCCTGGTTTAAGAAAAAAGAAGTCCCATTTATACTAACCACCCATTTCGATTATTTCAATTCGCCAGTCAAACAGTTCACTGTGTGAGTTGTATCATCAAGGTGAAAAATCCAAGTAGGATAATATAGTTCACTATCCATATCATACACAAAGGAAATATCTCCTTTCATTTCATCAATATTCTGGATACTCCTCGCACCTAATTCTCTTTCCACAAGCTGTTTTGCCTGCTCATATGTAACAGGTGATTCTTTTGCTGTATATTCAATCTTTTCTAAATCTGACCATTTTACATTCGCTGCAATAACTCCTTCTGAACCAATTACAACGTCATACCCTTCTCCTGAAATACGAATCCCATCAAACCTATTAGGATAATTTACAACATATGCTATTTTCTGCTCTGCCCCTTCTGTGTCATCATCATAAATTTCACTCATCACAATTGGAGTAATCTCTGCCTCATAATTTTCCACTGTCGAACTACTAAGCCCTTTCACATTAGTATCTAACCATTTTAATCCACTGCTTTTAACCTCTTCACTTGTCATATACACAGGAGTATCACCTATTTCTCCCATAACTGTAGAAATTTTTGCATCATTCACATCAGCAATAACATTTCCGGATAAGAATGATATATCTTTCAAACTTCCTTTTAACATATAATTAGGTACTTCCATATCTGCCAAATCTGCTGATGTTAACTCTGTGGCTCCGTTTGGCTTTGCTGCACTAAATCGCAAGATAGTCGTACTTCCTGCCCCCGGTCTTGTATAAGTACTTCCTGGAAACCCTTCGATACGCGAATACTGAGCATTCCCACTATGTGTCAAAACACAATAATTTCTTGCATTGTAGCCTTGTATGCTATCATCATTTTTGCATGCTTCATTTGCCAATATCCAACTTGATTTCACAGACTCTCCAGTTTTTGCATACTCAATAAACTTATTTGCAATTGCAGCATCTGCTGCAGATGGTGCATTATCATGGTAGCCACTTATGACACGTACTGCATTATTGCCTCTCATCGCCTTTGCATATATTTGCCTTGGTTTAATTCCTTCAGACCCGTTCAATTGATTGCAAACAGCGAGGAAAACAAATTCCAGGTTGCCACCTGCCCATTCCAATTTCCTGTCGTTTAAATTAAAATGTGCATTAACATCATAATTAGAATCTTTTGCCCATAATTCTCCCGAATAACTTCCTTCACTTGCCCAGTATTTGATATAATCTGATTTTCCATAAAAATCATCAACGGTTATACCTTTTGTCAAATCAGTTATTTTATAGCTATAACTACTAATATTATTTTTCACTCCATTTGCAAAAACCATTGCATCATTTCCCTTTGAAGCGCTATATGGATTCAATTTTAATGCTTGAATATTGTGATTGCCTGCTGCAAATATAGTACTGCTTACAGTCAAAGCCAAGCCTAAACCCATTGCTAAAATTCTACTTGCTCTTTTCATTCGTTTTTTCCTCCAATTTTTCAATGTACTTCTTCATAACCGTTGCCGCTTCTCCCCCTGATTTTAAATTGTAGGACACACCATCCAACCGGAACATGGCGCAGCCATCATCTGCATAGTACAGTTTTATCTGATTCACATCAGACATGCTTATTGTCATCATAATACCAAAAGAATGCTCATCATAGACGGCATACGCCTCTGTAAGTAATCCCTCCGTAAATTTTTCTGCGTCCGTCCCAGTAAAGTACTCTGTCTGCTCCGCCCCCTGCCCAGTCTGGACAGACACCGCTATTCGTTCTGGTTTTTGAATATCCTCGACAGTGATACGTTCTCCCCAGAAATTAATCACATCATGATATAACTCCTCTGATCTCACAAAACAATTAATATACCGTCTATTATCATAAGGCTGTCCAAGATTATAGGAATCGACATTCATCAGTTTATCAGCCGATATGGTAAGTTTTAGCTGGACATAATACCCCGTACCATCCTGTGCCAGTAATCCTATCGCAACATATTCCTCCTCACAGCCGGTTTCCAATATAATCGGATATTGGAGATAATCTCCAAGTCCATCCATCTTTATGATTTCCTGATAATCAATAGAAATCCCGACTATTTCAGAATCATTGATATCTTTGCAGAGCATATGGTTCACTTCGTTGTCACAATTATTTTCCCTGGCAGAGCAAATATCCTTATAAACATTGGATATATGTCCTTGTGGAATCATAATCTTTTTTGTTTCCATGTCCACAGACACAAAACTGTTTGTATCGAATCCGTGATTGTCATCCGATTTTTCCACTGCTTCATGATTCTTTAAGTTTTTAGTATATTCCTGAATATTCTCTGTTTGAATTTCTTTCTCATCCATGATACTTAAAGCTGTTTCCAAAGGTTCCTCAGCTCTGTCTGTCAAACATGAAGATAAGATAAGCACTAGCATCATGCCAGCTAGTATTAATTTGATTCGCTTAATGTTATACCCCCCTTTCCAACAAATTTTAATTATAATAATTCTGCTATTTTAATGTTTTAAAATGTAATGCAATCTTTTATTGCAGAACCTGTATCATAATTTTATTGCAAATTATTCCATTTGTGAAGTGACAATAGAGTGACAAAACCTCGCCATATTTATGGAACATACCCCTTACGGGGCATGCCCCTCACAGAACCCGGCGTGCGGCTTTCCCGCACTGGGCTCTTTGCAAAACTGATTATTCAACAACTATCCTTCAAACGGCACTATCGGGCTATCTGACTACCTGCATCCCTTTTGCTGCACTCCTTACGTTGATTCGCATACCGTCCCCTTACACTTAAGGACAGAGGACACAGGCTCTCCCCAGTTGACGCAACGTCATTGTATAATGACTAGCGTTCCAACACCGCAGTGCTGTGTGAAATCTCACCATAACGATAGACACACATATTGCCTTCCGCAAAGTAAATAACGTCGGCACACTGAACCTGTGATTTCGGTGCTAAATTCGCCCTTTAGCCCTACTACCTAGCTTCCTACGCTTAGCCTACAGCTGTTACCATTGTAGGCCCAAGGTTCGCTGCTGGTGATGTGGTTAGCATCTTACCTGATGGGATTTCCACCCATTGAACATTGCGCCCTTCTGGGCGCACTTACTTTTCACACCCACGCCAACGTAGTGGAAAACAGTATCCATTCTGGCACAACTTTGTTGCTGAAAGCGACAACAGGTTTACTATTTTATCTCATTTGTGTTATACTGTTATCGTTCACTACTGTTTCAGCTGATATGGAGGGCATAACCAAAAGGAAATGAAGGAGAACTTTTATCACGGAATGCTCCTTGGCATTCTGCAGTGTGACGGCAGCTGGGTCATCAAATCCAATCAGGAGTCAAGGCTTGGCTGCTGCGATATCCTTCTGCTGGTACCTGGCGGCAAAATCGGGTGTGCCATAGAGTTAAAATATGCCGAAAACGGTTCTTTTGATGCCGCCTGTGAGGAGGCACTGGCACAGATTGCTGCCCAAAATTACACAGACTACCTGCAGCAGGAAGGCATGGAAACCATATACACCTACGCTGTAGCCTGCTATAAAAAGAGCTGCAAGGTCGTCTGCAGAACACAATGCGGCACACCATGCGCTTCTTTGAACTTATTTCGGATACTGACATATTTCTCTGAAAGAACTATACGAGAAAGATACACATTGCTTCAATTTATATTAATAAACGTTCAAGATCACTGTTCTCTATTATTTCCAACAACTCTGCTACCGCTCTCTGCTGTATTCTCTCATATGTTCGTTTAGAGTATCCATTCTGTCTCCCGTGGCGTTCCTCATATTGCGTGATCACCCGTTCCCATGTTCCCCCTTCTACTAAATGCATCTGAATAATTTCTCTCTCATTTTCACTTAGAATTTCCAGGCTGTTTTCCATCACATAGAGAACTTTACATATTTGCTCATATTCGCTATCCATCTTTTTCAAGCACTCCAGAATATCTCTTCTGGCTTTCAGTTTTTTCATGGATCTAAATAATAATTTTATATCATTTTCTGTCATTTTCCGAATCCCCCTAATCTTACTGTATAACATTATATATTATCTGGCATCTATCATACATTTCAAGCTATATTTATATCGTGCTAATTTATCAATACATTTAGAGATTTGTGCGTGACTTTGATACCATATATGTCATCAATGTAGTACTTGTATCCAAAATCAAAAGGCTTTTGAGCCTTTCTATTTTGGATATTCAATATTGGAAGCTTCACACATATCTATTTTAGTGTGGGCATTTCCCATAACTTAAAGTATTAATCAATTCCCCAAGCACTACTTTTCCACACTTACTGCACTTCTTTGAATCATAATAGTCCACTTTACAACTATTGTCCGAGAATTTGGTATGCTTTGTTGATTGACCAGACACATAATCATGTATACACAAACGATATGTACCACCATTTGGATTTAGTTCAGCCAGCATTTCAAACTCCTTCGTATCCTCAACCCAAAATGCCCATCCACCCTTTTCATTCACCGGCAGTCCCCCATATACATCACCCCACATTGCATCTTCCTCTGAAAAATACATTGCATCACATATCTTACTTGAATACTCAATATATTTCGGACTATATGCAAAGACCGACAGCGAAGAAGAAAACAAAACAATCCCCATCACACTTACTCCGACCAGTTTCTTTAAAGTACTCTCACTTTTTACTCCATTTTTCATTTGTTCAATCCTCTCCTTCATCATTTTATTCTGCATGCTGAACCCTATTATGGGCAGACTGGCATTATGAAACAAACCTTCCGCCATCCCGATCATCAACATGCCATACTGCTTTATTTCCTCTTTGGTCTTCTTCGCAATTACTTTCCTGTCACATGACAGCTCAGCAACCGTATTCCACTGATACAGCACATACCATGCCAGCGGACTGTAGAAGTTTAAAACCACCATAATAAGCACGAGCATCTTAACCAGATTATCCCATTGACATATATGTACTGTCTCATGTTCCATCACCATTTCCAATTCAGCTGCAGTCCATTCCCGGCACGGCAATATAATCACAGGACGCACCACCCCGATCGTAAATGGCGTATTGACTGCATTGCACTGATAAATCTGCAGCCCTCTTTTATGAACAGAACAATACTCCTGTATCATTTTATTATGTTTTTGAGTTGTAACACACTCTGCATTGCTTCGAAGAAACCTTTTAATCCTCTTGTATCTTTGCATCCATTCATAGAACATCACCATACCGGTCAAAACGATAATAGCAATAAAAATATAACAGGCAATATTGGGTACATATATTCCATTTGGAGCAATCTGTATTACATTTGCTGTATAATTCCAAAATAAAGAGTTCCCGGCAGGGCGGCATCGCAAATTCCATCTGCACATAACCTTCAACAAATCTTGATATAATATTTGGAAGCACGGAAACGGTACCAGATACTCCAAAAGATTACATATGAGATAGTATCTTCTCCACCGCACTGACAAATACTTTTTTGCAAAAGGCAGCAGCACAATATAACCGAGCGTCCCAAAACTGCCAAACAACGACATCGTCAATAATAATGGCATACTACATTTCCTCTAAAATTCCTCTAAGTTCCTTTGCAGTATCCTCATCCAGTTTCCCGCCGCCAGAGAACGCAGACAAAAACGTTTTCATAGAGCCGCCATAAAATTCACCAAGGAATTCCCTTGCCTCCCCCTGCTTGTATTCCGTATAACTCATTGCCGCATAGTAAACTCTTTTTTTCACAGAGTTTTGTGATACAACCAGTCCTTTTTCGGTTAGCCTTTTGATAAAAGTGTTAATCGTCTGCCTTTTCCACTCTTTTTGACAGGTGTTATTCAGATACTCAGTGATATCTCCAAATGTTCTCCCTTCCTCCTGCTTCCATAAATACTCCATGATCATATTTTCCGATTCGCTGATCAGGTATTTGACTTTTCGTTCTGCCATCATTCTTCTCCTTCCACATTTCATTGCACTTAATATATAACACACTATTGTCTTATATATGGTATCACACTTTTGTAATATAGTAAACCCATATTCTACCATTTCGCAAACTTACTCTGAAATGGAAAATGGACACATTTTCATGTACCCTTTACCTATACTCCGCCAGCTCAGTACTATTGACTGACCAGAATCGTTTATTAGACGATTCTGCATATACAACAAGGAGACACATTTTCATGTGTCTCCTCAAATTTAATAAATTATTCTTTAATAAATTCTTCAATGCTTAGCACTGCTCAACGAGCTTCTTCAATGCTGCAAGTGCCTCGTCAGGAAGCTTGTCATAGCCTTCCTTCTTGGTTGCAAAGCCTTCCACTGCATCCACACGGTTCTGCATAGCGGACTTCAATGCTGCCACGTACTCAGCGTTGTTCATATCCGGCTTGAAAGCATCGCTTGTCTTGCCAGACCAGTCGTACATAATCTCGATATCATCGAAGTTGCCCCACTTCTCGAAGTTCGCTTTTCCTTCAACAATTGTCTCTAAGATACCTAATGTATCAGCCGGTTTAACCTTTGTGCCCATGAAGTCGCCTGTGTTGACGATATAGCATGCTACATCCTTCTCCTCAACCAGCTTCTTGAACTTCTCATAGTCGTTAACCAGCGGATATGTTCTGAACGGGTTTGCGTAAGGAACGATTCTGAGTGCGTTCAGGTCTGTGCCTGCTGCTACACGCTCTGCTGTAGATGTCTTTGTTGCCAGTGTAGCACCCATAACAGATGCGAGCGCTGCGCCCTTTAACTTCACTACTGGCGGGATTGTTGGGTCCTTCATGATCCAGAAGATTGCGTTGACAGGAGCATCAATCTTATCCACGCGGTTCGGAGACCACAGTTTGGACTTGATCGCACGTCCGTTACCGTTTCTGATATCCTCTGTAACGAGCTGAATCTTTCCGTCCTCGTCAAGTGTAGCGGAGCAGTTCTGTGCAGACAGTAAGTACTCATTGTCAGGGCAGCCTGTTGGATAGTCAGCTGTCTTATCGAAATAAGTAGGCTCAAGTGCAATGGATGCGCATGTATCTGTGTTAATGATAAATGCATCATCATGAAGAACCTTGATGCCGCCAAATGCGTCATACTTGCCAGCATGCTTTGCATGTGTCAGCGTAGACTTGCCTGATCCTGACAATCCGTATACAGATGCCACGAACTTCTTGCCGCCCTCAAGAGAGTATTCCTTCTGTCCGCCATGGCAGGAAGCATAGCCGTTTCTGTTTGCAAGTGCCCATGCCATTGTCAGTGTACCCTTCTTGTGCTCGCCGAAGTACTTCATGCCAAGGATTGCCGCACAGTTCTGGTTTGTATCAAAATAGCAGAGTGTCAAAGGATCGCTTAAGCAGCTGTAGTCAACGTCTGGTGCCTCGTGTGGTGCCCACTGAGGATCTGAGAAGATATAGATATCCGGCTCCTTGCCATCGCCAACAGGCTTGGAAGTCTTATACATCTTTACATACTCATCAGACATATACTGGAAGTTGATCATCCAGTTGTAAAGAAGATTCTCCTCTCCTTCTGGAATCAGGAGATGTGCCTTAACCATGAACTCCGGATCAAGACCTACAAAGCACTCTGCATGATACATTGTCTTCCAACGTGTCTCATAGACTGCATCCATAACTACTTTGTCAAGCTTTGCCTCGTCTACGCCCGGCTCACCCTTGATACGGCGGGCTGCTGCATAACGGCCTGTAACAGCGCCATCGTTAAATAACAAAACTCTTGCGTCCTTCTCGAGACCAAATGTTTCGCCGTTCTTGATCTTCATATCGGTAACAATGGTTCCCGGTGAGTTCTTTGCTAACTCATAGGCTTCCTTTAAAGTGTTTACTTTCACTACATTGTTCCCATAAAAAGCAGCCTCGATGATAGAACGTGTCTTAGAAAATCCAACCTTTCCAGCACCAATCTCGGAAATGGGATAATACGCTTTCGTTGACATATAAGATCCTCCTTAAGATAATAAAATTTATTTCAAACCGCCGTGACGAGTTAAACTGTCCAAAACGGTTATGATCTGCATGTAAGAGCAGTATCCCCAGGCTTGTCACCCTGCCCGCCCCTAATAAATTAATTATCGCAAAACCTTGAATAAAAGTCAATAAAATTAACAAAATTTCATGATATCTTAATATGCAAAACATAATTTCTGATACAAGTTATGGAAACCATACCTGATCACTCACATAAATGTCAAACCACCTTACTGTTGCTACTTTTTGATAATGCTGTGCAATTTCAGCAGGCATATAATCTTCAGGAACCGTATATATGAAAACTGCCAGTGCATTTTTATTTCCATAAAAACTGCCATGAGCTGATTCAAGATAACTGCAGAAGCCCACTTCCAAGGTCTGTGTATCTGACATAAATGTACCATATTTATGATTTCCGTCAATTCCTTTGCAAATATGTGAAGTATCCGGATCATCTACAAAAAATACAGATTCTATATCTAATGTATTAAAATAATCGCACAGCTCGACAGCATAAGAAGTTCTATCCCAATGATCGATAACATATTTATTATTTCCGCCCATCATCATTGCCAAAGCGATCAACAAAATAATAGATACCGTATTCTTTTGAAATTGATTGATCGATTTACACCACTCATCGATTTGTATCCCCAAAAGAAGCAGCATGGGAACTGCTCCAATCAAATAGTATCGGTATTCGATATGCGTATTCGTTCCATATCGGGAATCCGCCATCAATAAAATCAGAAAATTAAAAAGCGGCAGAACTGCAAGTAATTCTTTTATTGTTCCCTTCTCATGCTTTTGAAATAAAAGCCGAAGGTTATACAGCCAGGCAAACACTAACAACACTACAAATCCCATCTTCAGGCAATACCATATTCCATTGATGGATAATGCTTCAATATCATCTGAGATTGTCGCGCCGAATAAATCAAATATTCCTCTGACACAGGCTCTGAAATTAATCGCATAATTTTCTATCTTAGTTAATCTCATATTGAATCTTGATGTTAATCCATAATACTTTTGATGAAGCATACAGCCTGCAATAACCACCAGCAGACTTCCCAGTAAAACACCCGCCTGCCTCCAGTTATATCTGCCATTCCATTTCCCGGATTTCCAAATATCAAGCAGAACACAACAGCAGATCGGAAAAATCCCACAAAGCATTACATAAATTCCTGTTGAGAAAGATGTTATAAATAAGAAAAACAGGTATACACATAACACAGCTGTCTTACCCCATTTTTCCTTACGTGTTATACTCTGTTCTTTCAACAGCAAAAGATTCCAAATGCAAAGCAATGGTACTAATGTTTTTAAACCATAAAAAGTAACTCCATAGAATAACATATTAAAGTAATCTAACATGCCAAACGCATACGGCGTCAACACCAAACAAATTGTGATTAAAATGTATTTTCGATTGACATGAACGCACTTCAGGATCCCGCCAATCACAATGATATATAACAGCATATAAATTAAATTGGCAATTCCTACCGCAGTAAAGATATCATGCACAATATAATAAAGCGGCCATGCAAACAAAAATGTAGCATCCAATTCAAGTGATGTTGTATGATACCAATTCTGCAGATTCAGTGTACCATTTCGAATGACTTCCCGAAAGTGATAAATCGTGATAGCACAATCACTGTCCAGCGAATTGCGAATATCCCTTAGATTAAAAAATGCAATCATTGCAATCTGAATCACTAGCAATGCCAATACAAGCCCTTCATCCAACCGCGCAAATTTAACTGCCTTATTGCTGTCCTGCCCTTCTTTTTTCATATGTCTCCTCCTATATTTGGTCTCCGTTCTCTGCGACGAACTTGTAGTCACACAAGGCTTCTTTTGCGCAAATTAGATGGCTCGTGTTGCATCCTTTAACTGTTCAAGCTGTTCACCTGCAAAATATGGCGATAGTTTCTCATATACCATTTTATGATATGCATTCAGCTTCTTGATATCAGAAGGTTCCATATACTGTGTATCTATGGCATCTAAGTCAATGGGAACACACGTGAGATGGCGGAATCCCATAAACTGCCCATATTCGTTCTTGTCCTCTTTCACAATCTCGACAATATTCTCTATCCGAATCCCATGGCTGCCCTGCACATACATCCCTGGCTCGTCAGAAACAATCATGCCCTCTTCGAGCTCCGTCTCTGGTACTTCAGGCTTGTACTGCCATCTCAAACTGTGCGGTCCCTCGTGGACATTCAGTATGTAACCGATTCCGTGTCCGGTCCCATGCTTATAGTCCAATCCGCACTCCCACAACGGCTCACGTGCAATGATATCAAGATTCCTCCCTGTGCAGCCTTGCAAAAACTTTGCGTCCGCCAGCCGGAGCATCGCACATGCAACCTTTGTAAAATGCAGCTTCATCTCATCGGTAATGGCTCCTAGCCGGATTGTTCTTGTCACATCCGTCGTGCCGCCTTCATACTGTCCGCCTGAGTCAACCAGATAAAATCCATCCGCCTCAATCACGCTGAAATGCTCCTCTGTCGCGCTGTAGTGCGCCATCGCTGCGTTGGATTTGTATGCGCTGATTGTAGGGAATGACAGATCAAGAAATCCTGGGATTTCGGCTCTCATACCATCAAGCTTTTTTGCCACACTTAGCTCATCCATTGGAACTTTTCCTGCATTTTCTTTCATCCAGAAAAGAAATTTTGTCAGCACGATGCTGTCCCTGAGATAACACTCCCTGATATGTTCAAGTTCTGTCGGATTTTTGACTGCCTTCAAAAGCTCTGTCGGATTTTTCTTATCAATAAGTTCCGTGCGGCCTTGCATCAGCTTGTAAAGCATATAGCTGATGTCCGCACCGGAACACCACACTTTTCCTTTGATTTCACAGTTCCTGAGGTATTCTACGACTTTATTATAATCCTCATACACGACACCACACTCTTCAAAATAACGCTTCCCTTCCTCTGTCAACGCTTCATTCTGTATAAATAAAACAGCGTTCTCTCTTGATACAAAAGTGTAGGAAAGCGCTACTGGATTACAATCCACATCATTTGCCCGGATATTGTATAACCACATAATATCATCGAGCTTTGCGATCAATAGATGCTCTGCACCCTCCTCAGACATTTTTTCCCTTACTTTGGCAAGTTTTTCCGGCACGCTCATGCCGCAGCTCTCTTCCGGCACAGTCCATACCCTGCTGACAGGCATTGCCGGCCTGTCTTTCCAAAGCTTTGCTGCGATATCCCGGTCATAAACAAATGTCACATTTTTCCCAGCAAAGACTTCCTCAAGCTCCTTTCCAAAAAAAGCATCCACAACCCTGCCGTCAAAACCGATTGTCTGACCTTCTGCCACGTTCTTCTCAAGGTATTCTTTGATCGTCGGAACATTCTCCTCCGCCATCTTATACAATACGATACCCGAACCGTCCAGCTCAGTTTCTGCCTGCACAAAATACCTGCCATCTGTCCAAAGTCCTGCCTCTGTCCTGCTCACCACCAGTGTTCCAGCAGAACCTGTAAAGCCTGACAAGAATTCCCTCATCTTAAAATATTGACTGACATATTCTGAATTGTGATAATCTGCTGTCGGTACGATATAATAATCAATCGCTGCCTCTTCAAGCAGCCTTTGCAGCTCCTCAATCCGCTGTCTTTCCACTACTCCCATGTTGAACCTCCATTAGTATCCCTGCACCTGTGCTCCCTGAAGAATGCCCACTGCCGATGATGTACCGATTCGGTCACACCCTTCCTCGAGAAACAGAATCAGGTCTTCCCTCGTTTTCACCCCTCCGGCAGCTTTCATCTTAACATTTGGCCCAATATATTTCTTGAACAGACGAATATCCTCAATCGTCGCACCACCTGTCCCAAAACCAGTCGAAGTCTTTATGTAATCAGCACCCGCATTCGTGACCGCCTTGCACATTGCAATCTTCTCTTCCTCAGAAAGAAAACAGGTCTCGATGATAACTTTGAGGATATGATCTCCACACACGGACTTCAATGTCCGAATCTCTTCCTCCACTTTGATGTAATCACCATTCTTTACATCACTGATATTCACTACCATGTCAATCTCATTGCAGCCATCGGCGAGAGCCTTCTTCACCTCAGCAGCCTTTGCCTCTGTCACACTGTAGCCAAGCGGAAACCCTACCACAGTACAGATATTAATCTTATCGCCATATCCATCATGAACCCTCTTGATATATGCCGGCGGAATACACACCGAAGCTGTCCGGTACTTTACCGCCTCATCACAGATTTTCTCAATATCACTCCATGTAGCAAATGGCTTTAACTGCGTATGGTCAATATGCTTCAAAATTTCTCTGTCTGTCATAATAAAATCCCCCTAATTTCCTACCAAATATTTTCTCTGCGCTTTCATAAGCATCATACCGTAAGCAACAATCACAACAATCAGAATAATCCGCATCAGTGTTTCTGCCAACGGATAGGTGACAAAAATTTCAAGTGCCCCTGCTAACCCTGTTGTCAAAAGAACCACTCCCGTTGCAAACGTCAGCGGAAATGTAAATCTGATAAACCCATCCGGGTCTTTTGCCCTGCTAATCGGAAATCCTTTGCCCACAAGCATAGCCGGAATTTTATTGGTCGACTTCATCTGGACTGCCCAGTAGATCATGTAGATGCCACATGCCATAATGAGCAAATCGAGTATCATTCCAAAACTCATATGTACACCTTCTTTCCTTTATCCAGCCCCATCCAAAGCATTCACATCTCAAATGCCCAAAAACTTCATGACAACCGCCTTCATCTCTTCCCGGTCACAGACTGTATCGTGGAGCACTGGCGCTGTCCGAATCTCCTCGATCGCTTTCGGAACACTGACATTTGCAAGCTTGGAAAGTTCGTCGACAAGCTCAAAATCGCCCATTGTATCATACTTTGCATCAATTGCATTCATCACGCTTCTCGTAAACTTGAATGGACTTGCCGTCGATGCCAGTACTGCCTTTGTCTCGTCTCCAGTCTCCTTCTTATATTTAGCCAGGACGAAAGCTGCCACGGCAGTATGTGTATCAATCACATATCCTGTCTTTTCATAGAGTGATCGGATTGTGTCCGCTGTCTCCTGCTCTGATGCATAATTTCCGTAGAAGTCCTTCATCTCAGCCCTCATGTCAGCAGTAATCTCGTATTTCCCCGTTGTGGACAGCGCCTTCATAAACGCGGCATTTTTCTCTGCATCCGCCCCCGCTGTCAGATAGATCAGTCTCTCAAGGTTGCTGGAGATCAGGATATCCATGGACGGTGAGCTTGTGAGCACGAAGTCCCTGTTTCTATCATAGACGCCTGTCTCAAAGAAATCGTAGAGCACCTTGTTTTCATTGGAAGCGCAGATTAGCTTTGCAATGGGAACTCCCATATTCTTAGCAAAATATGCCGCGAGAATATTGCCAAAATTTCCTGTGGGAACGACAACATTAATCTTCTCACCGTTTTCGATTTTACCTTCTTTCATAAGCTGTGCATAGGCATATACATAGTAAACTACCTGCGGAACAAGCCTTCCGATATTGATGGAGTTTGCAGAGGAGAACTGAAAACCTGCCTGCGCCATCGTATCAGCTAACGCTTTATCCCCAAACAGCATTTTCACGCCCGTCTGTGCATCATCAAAATTGCCTGTTATGCCTACCACAAACGTATTGTC
>CAMWXA010000079.1 GCA_947178035.1 uncultured Lachnospiraceae bacterium
GTATAAGAATGGAGGACTTCTATATGAGCAATACATATCAAAACCCGGTACAGAGAGGCTTTTTCCCAGACCCGTCCGTTGTGCGCGTCGGCGAGGACTATTACATGGTAAATTCCACATTCCAGTATTTTCCGGCGATTGCCATCAGCCACTCAAAGGACATGGTACACTGGCATGTGATTGGCCACGCCATCACAGACCCAGACGAACTGGACTTGCAGGATATCCGGGATTCACACGGCATCTGGGCGCCGGATATTTCGTATCACGACGGCAGGTTTATCATTATGGCGACACTCCGTCTCAATGCGGACGGCAGGCGCGACAACAATGTCATGCGCAGACAGCTTGTCGTCACCTCAGACAAGCCGGAGGGACCTTACAGCAAACCAAGCTGGCTTGAGGTGGACAGCATCGATCCGTCGCACTTTATCGATGATGACGGAAAACATTACATGGTGATCAGCCCGGGCATCAATCTCGTGCCACTGAGCGATGACTGCACAAAAGTGACCGGCGACACGATATCAGTATGGCCGGGGACTGGTGAGCGCTGCCCAGAGGGACCGCATCTGTTAAAGCGCGGCAAATATTACTATGCAATACTGGCGGAGGGCGGCACAGGTTACGGACACGGCATCAATGTGGGCCGTTCGGAAAATCTTTTCGGACCGTATGAACCATCGCCTTACAATCCACTGATGCGCCAGTTTGACCCTGATGCGTCAATTCAGCGCACAGGCCACGGTAAGCTGATACAGACACAAAACGGTGACTGGTGGGTATACTATCTCATGGGCAGACCCAATCAGGGACATTATACGACGATTGGAAGGGAGTCCGGCTTAGATCCCGTCACATGGCTTGAGGATGACTGGTTTATTATCAATGACAGGAAAGGGCCAAGCACCGAGCAGACCGCGCCGGATCTGCCGCAGTATCCGTTTGAAAAGTGGACGCGCGATGACTTTGACAGCGAGCAGCTGAATCTGAACTGGGAGTTTGTGCGCAATCCGGCGAAGGGCAGTTACTCCCTCACCGAGCGTCCGGGACATTTCCGCATCTGGACAAGAGACGGACAGCTCTCAGAAATCCGCGCGAAAAATACACTGGTAAGGCGCGAGCAGGAGTTAAGCTACACCGCCTCGACGAAGGTTGACTTCTATCCGTCGAGAAACGGGGAACAGGCGGGACTGACCTGCTACTACAGCACAGCGACCTACGCAAGATTTTCCGTGTGCTATGAGGAAGGCAGAAAACTGCAGCTCGTCATCAACCGCAATCACGGCGAGGAGCTGATGGCGTCTGTTGACAATATAAAAGAACAGAGCATATACCTCAAGGTAGTCGTTGACAAGCTGACCAGAAGCTTTTATTACAGCTATGACGGTGAGCAGTGGACACTTGCCGGCGTGCTCGAAAACTGTATCTATCTCTGTGACGAGGGCGTTCCCGATGATCCCAAGCGCCACACAGGTACACTGGTAGGAATCTACGCCAACAACGGAGGCTGCGGCACGCGCATTCCGGCGGACTTTGACTATTTTGAGTACATTGATTAGACCATAAAGCAAAACGGCTGTGCCATGTTACCACATGTGCTCAGCCGTTTTTTAGTCGTCTCAAACCACTTGCTGCAAGAGGTTTTTTGGGGTGCAGCTCAAAAAGCTTCCGCGCCATATTGAGGTTGGGAGCCGTGCCAAGTCCATTGAGATAGCACGTCCCAAGCAGATCAGAGCCCCATGTGCTTCCCTTGAAATATGCTTTGCTCAACAATAAAAACGCCTGTTCATAGTCAGGCTTGATATCTTCGCCGCCGCGAAAATAAATTTCACCTAACAGGTTACAGAACCCCGCGTCATCAGGGAGCCTGGCATAACCTTTTTCCAGATAAGACAGCGCTTTTTTCAGATTAAGCGGCAGCGCTCCATTATAGGTGTACAGCCTGCCAAGGCAGTAGTAAGCATATTCGTCATTGTGTGCCAGCGCGCGCTCATACATCTCAACGGCCTTTGCAAGTTCATTGTCATCGCGGTATTCGTTTCCAACGATACGCTCATAAGCTCCGATGCCCATTTTGGCACCGATATGGATATAGTTTCTGGCCTTTTGGCGCTGAATCGGCGCGCCGTGTCTGCCAGTGTGCAGGATATCGACCAGATTGGGAATGGCAATGCCAAGTCCCGCAGCCACGCACTCCTCATAGAGTTTTACAGCAGCTGCAGTCCACTCATATTGCAGCCGTTCGTACTTTTTTCGTCCGGTATTTTCAGGCGTGATACCCTGAAAGTCAGCGACAGTACAGTAGTAATATGCGTTGGCAATCATAAATTTGCAGAATACCTGTCCCTGCGCTGCTTTCTGCGATATGGCATCCCAAATCTCCCTTTTGGAGTGATAGGGAGAATGAACAGAAGTTCCTCCAGGCGGCTGATATCCTTCCTGATGCATCGTTCCAAACATACCGACAGCACTCTCAAAGATCAGGCTCTGATGAAAGCACTCAAAGGCAAAAGCGGTGTCCAGAGGCATTTTCACAGCCGGATCGACATAGCGTTTGCCAAGATAACAGCGTCCCAGAAAATAGAAGGCGTCGCCGTCGCCGATATTTGCCGCCTCGCGAAGAAGGGCAAGTGCCTCCTCGCGCCTGTCCGCCTGTCGGTCAAACCATATGATCTGAATTGCTTTTTCCACGCGCTCATCAAAAAGTGCAGCCATAAATATCAAGCCTTTCTGTAGTATCGTTATGGCATGTCTAATCTACAATGCCATTCATTATCCACATTTTATCACAGACAATTGCATTTAACCATATGAATTTTTTTATTTATCAGACATTTAAATCGACAAAATTGCAGTGCGTTCTAAAAATGGTTTGTATACACGATACTCGTTCCAAACGGCATCAGGGCCAGCTTGGCGAGCTTAAAATGCTGCAAGCCAAACGGAATTCCGACAATCGTGACGCACAGGAGGCACCCGAAGACGAGGTGCTCTATGGCGAGCGGAATTCCGGAAATCAAAATCCAGATTACATTCACCAGAAACGAGACCGCCCCGCCGCCATATACAATCTCCTTGCCAAACGGAAAGAAGGACATCGATGCAAATTTAAAGCACTGGATACCATAAGGAATTCCGATAATCGAAATGCACCAGAGACACCCGGCGAGCATCCAGCTCAACCCGCTGATGCAGCCGCCAAAAATAAACCACAAAAGATTTCCAAGACAACTCATTTTACATAGCTCCTATCATAAGTATTTTTATAAGTATTTTTGTAGTGCTATCATAACATCTTTTCGGGGGTATTACATTAAAATGAGATTAAAAATTTCCGCAAAGCCTTAATGCGGCGTATGTTTCGTTCCGGGGATATTTTTATTCTAATCATCAAATTTTACAATATCATTTGGGGTACACTCTAAAGCCTTGCACAGTCGTTCTAATGTAAGGAGTGTGATATTCTTATTTTTCTTTAAGGAGTCAAGCGTTTTATTGTCCAAAACTTTGTTTTTCAGAAGCTGATATTGGCTAACTCCCTTCTTATCCATCGTAATCCATAAGGGACTAAAATCAATAACAATAATCACCGCCTTTTTATAAACGACAGATTATGAGTTCATGTTAATTATAGGGATAAAATAGAGAAAACTATATTGTGGATATATTCACAATATGATATACTGTATCTGTCAAAAATATTCATATTAAAGAAGGTGAAATTTATTAAGAAGTATCGAAATGAATGGAAGTATTGCTGCACAGAAAGTGATTTAGAGATGATTGGCAGCCGTCTGGCAGCAGTGTTGGGGAAGGATTCCCACAGTGGTTTGGATAAGAAATATGCAGTTCATAGCCTTTACTTTGACGATTATAAAGATACCTGTGTAAAAGAAAATGATGCTGGAATAGCAAAGCGGCTAAAATATCGAATCCGCTATTATGGCAGCAACTGTGATTTTATGAATCTGGAATGCAAGACAAAAGTAAATGGGCGTTGTTATAAAGAAATCTGCAGGATTTCAATGGAGGAGTACCAGAAACTTGTGGATGGAGACATTGATGAATTGCTCTGGAATACAGACAAGCCATTGATTCAATCCTATTGCCTGAAATGCAGAATGCGTCACTTTGAACCAAAAGCAATTATTGATTATGAGAGAATTGCCTTTGTGGAAGAGATTACACATGTCCGTATTACGTTAGACAAGAATATAACAGTTTCTGGTAAGACCAATCATTTTTTGGACAGAGACTATATCCCATACCCCATTCAGACAAAAGGACAGCATGTTTTAGAGGTAAAATTTGACTACATATTACCGGGCTATCTCAAACATATCATCACCGATCAGCATTTGATACAATCTTCTTATTCAAAGTATTCATTGGGAAGAAAAAAGCTGCAGAGTATGGGACAGGAAATTATAAAATGATAAATTGTATCAAACAAAGGAAGTGAAAGGAGTACACGCGAAAATGAATATACTGAAATACACATTAGAAAATATTACGAATACTTATGGTAATGAAATTGTAGGCACAAACGTAATCCTGTCGGTGCTATTTATGGTTCTGGCTCTTGGCATATATGAGTTTGTGGTTTACCGGCTGGTTTCGCACAGAGCCTTTTATAACAAGTCGTTTCATATCTGTATTGGAGTGCTGCCTTTTTTTATTTCTACGATTATTTTGTGTTTGCAGTCAAATATTGTTATTACGCTTGGAACAATTGGCGCGCTTGCTATTTTGCGCTTTCGGACTGCAGTAAAAGACCCAGTTGATATGCTTTATCTTCTTTGGTCAGTGCATATTGGGATTACTTGTGGCTGTCAGTTATATGAAGTTGCAGTTTTAACTTCGCTTGCGGTTACCATAGTGCTGATTCTGCTGGAGTATCTGCTGTCTGTCGGCAGGAAACCGTTTGTACTGGTATTTCAATGTTCCGTGGAGGACGAAGCACGAATATTAAAAAAATTGGAACAATACACAAAAAAATATCATATTAAGAGTAGGAATTTCACAGAACGGGGAATGGATCTGGTAGCAGAATTATCTGTTAAGGACCCGATATTATTGTCGGAGGGGATGCGCGAAGCAGGTGTCGAAAAGTTTTCGCTGATCAAATATGACAGTGACGATATGTTATGACAATGTTGTGGAAATCAAAGGGAAGGAACGAAATGAAAAAGGAAGCAATCACAATTTTTGTTCTTGTGATATCTTTCACAATTGCAATTTATTTAACCTGTTTCCGGGATAATCCGCAGCACTACACCGGATACATTATCAGCGAAGAACAGTATGCAGCTGTCATTGCAGAGCGAAGCTGGGAAAGCGGATTGTTAGAAACACTCATTTTTGATGAACAGACGCTTATTTTTGACAATACGGACAAGACATTTTACTATTCGCTTGTAGAGGGAAGTTCAGGTGCATATGATCCTTATGTCAAAATAAAAGGGGCGGACAGAAATCTTACGGTTGCATTTTTGGGCAATGCGATAGCAAAAGAGGGTATCCAAAATAATCAGACGGTTTCCGTCCTCGCATATACAGATAAGGGATATGATGAATACGCACTAAAATGCACATTGCTTCCAATTATGAATATCGAATGCACCGGGGAAATAGGGGATGTGTATGTTCCGATGACAGTAACACTTTTTGATAATCGGCGGGATGCTGCGAACAGAGTAACGGTTTCGGAAGGAAATATTCATATACGGGGAGCCAGCGCAAGGACATACCCCAAAAAATCTTATCGGCTTTCCCTAAAGCAGGAATCAATTGGAGGAAATACACGTACAAATCAGGTATCACTGCTAGGAATGCGCCAGGATGACGATTGGCTGTTATACGCTGCGTTCGATGAACCGGAAAGGGTTCGGAATGTATTTTCGTCTAATTTATGGAAATATACCTGCGCTGCGGATAATGCGAAGAGAATCGATACCGGGATAGAATATAAGTATCTGGAACTGTTTATGAATGGGAATTATTGGGGGTTATATGCTTTGGGATACCCGGTTGACGAAAAACTCTTAGGTATCGACAGTGGAAATGAGTCTGTAAGTCTGTATAAAAAAATAAGCTGGGCAAGCGAAAGTGAACTGTCAATTACACAGGATGGTGTAGACGGATATGAGATCAAGGGAGGAGCCGGGGGATGGCCGCTCTTGCTGGCATATTATTACAACTTATATTTGCACTCCGCTGATAATGATTACTTGTATGCAGGGGTTGACATCGATAATATGATAGACATCTACCTGTTTTATAATCTGATACAGGGATTTGACAACGTTTCTGGCAATGCCAGTCATCGAAACAATTTAATAAAAAACCAATACATCCTGATAGAAAACGGCGCAAATGGATTGACAGCATTATATGTTCCGTGGGATTTGGACTACAGCTGGGGAGGGGGATACCTGACAACCAAGATCGATGATAATTGCATTATGGAAAGCGGTTACTTTAATCAGATTATGGTGAATGGAGACGCCTCCTTGTGGGAAAAGATATTTGAAAAGTACAAATATTTAAGACAGAACGGCTGGTCTGAGGAAAATATTCACATCATGCTGGATGAATATGAGTCGGCACTTTATGATTCCGGTGCCTATTTAAGAGAGATGGAACGGTGGCCGCAAAGTACAAAAGAAGATGCTTCTGGCGGCCTGCAGTCCTTTCGGGAATATGTAATGAACCGGCTGCAGGAGGCAGACTTGTACTATAGCAGAATGGAAGTTTTATGTCAAAAAAGCATCTTTATCAGTAGGAGCGGTGAATTTAAAGATTTTAAGGAACATGTTTTTATTATAGAGATTCATGACAAATCCTTGCTGGATGACCATGATTATGCAGCGTTTTTTGAATATATGGGAATTGATGTCGCATCGGTTATGGATGATGTGACATTTATCATCGCGAATCCTTCAAAAGGCGAAGTAGATTATCTCTCTGCTGTGAGTGGTGTTGGTACAGCTATGGAGACTAGCGCAGGGATATTTTCTCTCTCTGTTGATGCTGAGAGGGAGTATACAGATGTGGACGCATATACAGTGTACTTAGACGGAGCTGCATACTATGATACAACAGCTGATTCTGCGACAGCGATCCAAATGGTGTATTTGGATGATGGGAAAGTCAGAAACTTTGATTTTACCAAGGGATATGAGCTTCTCACTTTTGCAGAAGTAGGCAGATATTTAGAATCAGTGAATGCGGCCGCGGCCAGGAAATAAAAATGATAGTGCATTGCAGAAACTGGCGCGTGCTTTCCGCGGGGAACAATAACTTTTAATATTATATCAGGGTGCAGGAATACGATCTGCACCCTTGTTTTTTTGCCGCAAAGATGTCATAATAAACTATGCCAAACAAAGCCCAATGAGGAGGACATCATGTCATACACCGCATTATATAGAAAATTCCGTCCCGATATCTTCGAGGATGTCAAAGGACAGGACCATATTGTCACAACGCTCAGAAACCAGATCAAGGCAGACCGTATCGGACATGCCTACCTGTTCACAGGCACGCGCGGAACCGGCAAGACGACCATCGCAAAACTGTTTGCCAAGTCCGTCAACTGCGAAAACCCTGTAGATGGTAGCCCCTGTGGCCAGTGCAGGAGCTGTCAGACCATCGCGTCCGGCGCGAGCATCAATGTGATTGAGATCGACGCTGCGTCAAACAACGGCGTCGACAATATCCGGGAAATCATCGACGAAGTATCATATTCGCCAGTGGAGGGCAAATTCAAGGTTTATATCATCGACGAGGTGCATATGCTTTCCATAGGAGCGTTCAATGCACTGCTCAAAACATTGGAAGAGCCGCCCTCCTACGTCATATTTATCCTGGCAACCACCGAAGTACACAAAATTCCAATCACGATACTGTCCCGGTGTCAGCGATATGATTTCAAGCGAATCACCATAGAGACGATCGCCGGCCGTCTGCGTGAGCTCATGGACAAAGAGCAGGTTCAAGTGGAAGAAAAAGCACTCCGCTACATTGCAAAGACTGCGGACGGCTCCATGCGTGATGCGCTAAGTCTCTTAGATCAGTGTATTGCCTTCCATTTTGGAGAAGAACTGACCTATGATAAAGTTCTTGACGTACTAGGTGCAGTAGATACAGAAGTGTTTGCGCGCCTTCTGGAAATGATACAGTCACAGGACATCACGGGATGCATCGCACTTCTCGAGGAAGTCGTCATGCAGGGGCGTGAGCTTACGCAGTTTGTCACAGATATCACCTGGTATCTCAGGAATCTGCTGCTGGTAAAGACCTCTGACAGCGACATCGAGGACGTCATCGACGTGTCCAGTGACAACCTTGCGCGCCTGAAAACAGAGGCAGAGACGATGGACGCGGAGGAGATTATGCGCCAGATCCGCATTTTTTCTGAGCTTTCTGGCCAAATCAAATACGCGACGCAGAAGCGCATCTTAATAGAAATGACTCTGATTAAGCTGTGCAGACCCGCCATGGAGACGACAAATGATGCTGTCGTAGCGCGTGTGAAAGATTTGGAAGAAAAAATAGAAAAAGGTGTTGTGCAGGCAGCCCCAGCTGCGATACAATCAACTGAGACCGTCACAGCAGCTGCGCCTAAGCCGGAACTCCCCAAAGCGATTCCTGAGGACATCAGGCAGATTGTCAGCAGCTGGCATGGGATTGTGGCGGAGGCAAGCCAGCCGCTCAAGACGCATCTCAAAAAAGCCCGGTTAAGTCTGGGCGGGGACAACCGGCTGCAGATTGTGGTGGAGGACGGCGTGGCGTATGATTATCTTTGTACCGGGGAAAACCACAGACATGTGGAGAACATGATTTCTAATTTTTTACAGAAAGAAGTAACCGTGCAGGTACAAACACTTGCGCCTGGCAGGCATTTTGAAGAAAGCTATGTTGACCTCGCCAAAGTGATCAACATGGATATAGAAATTGAAGACGAGTAGTAAGCAAGTAAAGGAGAATAACACAATGGCAAAAAGAGGAGGATTTCCAGGAGGAATGCCTGGAAACATGAACAATCTGATGAAACAGGCGCAGCGTATGCAGAGGCAGATGGAGGAAGGCCAGAAAGAGCTCGAGACCAAGGAATTTTCCGCAAAAGCGGGCGGCGGCGCAGTCGAAGTTGTCGTGACTGGTAAGAAAGAAGTCGTGAAAGTCACACTCTCGGAGGAGGCAGTGGATCCCGAGGACATCGAGACTCTTCAGGACATGATTATGGCAGCGGCAAACGAGGCCCTGCGGCAGGCAGAGGATGCAAACAACGAACTCATGGGTAAAATGACCGGCGGATTCGGTGGAGGATTACCGTTCTGATGGAACTTTACAGTGGATATATCAATAAATTAATTGAGCAGTTTGCAAAGCTTCCGGGCGTAGGAAACAAATCCGCCCAAAGACTCGCACTCCATGTGATTAATATGCCCCCCGAACATGTTGAGCGCTTTGCACAGATTATGGTCGATGCGAGGAAAAATATTCATTACTGCAAGACTTGTTATACCCTTGCGGACAAGGAAACCTGTCCCATCTGTGCAAATCCAAACCGCGATCATAGGACAATCATGGTCGTGGAGAACATCAGAGACCTTGCCGCGTATGAAAAGACAGGAAAATACGAAGGCGTATATCATGTACTCCACGGGGCGATTTCTCCCATGCTTGGAATCGGACCAAATGACATCAGGCTCAAAGAGCTGGTAAAGCGTCTCGAGGATGATATCAGCGAGGTGATTATAGCGACCAACTCAAGTCTTGAGGGGGAAACAACAGCAATGTATATCTCAAAGCTCATTAAACCTACCGGGGTAAAAGTGACACGCATTGCAAGCGGTGTACCTGTAGGCGGTGATTTGGAATGTATTGACGAGATGACACTGCTGCGTGCACTCGAGGGCAGAACGGAACTGTGACACGCTGTTACGGTTCATCCGCCAAAATCTGCTATAATTCACACCGCAATAACTTATAAGATAATAAAAAATGGCATAGGTGTGAATTGTAACTGCCAAATCCAGGCTGCGGTAAAAATCTATCAATATAGTATAGATAGAGTCACTGAAATAAAGTATAATGAAAATACATATATAAAGAAAGAAGGAAAACAAATGGCAATCACAACAAAAAGTTTCGGAAAAGCGCCTGACGGAACAGAAGTCAGCCTGTACACAATCAAAAACGATAATGGTTTCACTGCAGAGGTGACAAATTTTGGCGCCATTCTCGTCAGTCTTCTTGTGCCTGACAAAGCAGGAAACACAGCGGATGTCGTTCTCGGATTTGACAGTGTTGAAGGATATTTTAAGAACGGCAGCTTCTTCGGATCAACAATTGGTCCAAGCGCAAACCGTATTGACAATGCAAGCTTTACCATTGACGGTGTAAAGTACCAGCTTGCAGTAAACGACAACACCAACAACCTCCACAGCGATGATGACAAAGGGTATCACAAGAGAGTATGGAACGCAGATCCAAGAAATAACAGCGTCGTATTTACGCTCGAGGACGCGGATGGTTCTATGGGATTTCCCGGAAACAAAAAGGTTCAGGTGACTTACACTGTCACAGACGACAACGAGCTCAAGATTGAGTATGATGTGACAAGCGATAAGAAGACCTTGATCAACATGACGAACCACTCCTATTTTAATCTTGCCGGACATAATTCCGGGAATATTGAGGCACATAAGCTCTGTATTTATGCGTCACATTATACACCGATATTTGAGCGTCTGATTCCGACTGGGGAGTTGGCAGATGTGACTGGTACTCCATTTGACTTTAGAACGATGAAGGCCGTGGGCGATGATATCAATGCAGACGATGTACAGTTAAAATACGGACAAGGCTATGACCACAACTTTGCATTGGATGGCTTTGACGGAACGCTTAAGAAGGCTGCTTCCGTGGAGGAACCAGTCACAGGTAGAAAGATGGAGGTGTACACAGATCAGCCGGGACTGCAATTCTACGCAGGAAGTTGTATCAAACCAGAGACAGGCAAGGGCGGTGCAGCATATGGCAGGCGCAGCGGTCTCTGCCTGGAGACACAGTGTTTTCCTGACGCGATCAATCAGGAGAACTTTCAGGATGTCGTGTATGGTCCGGAAAGACCATATAAGACCACCACAGTCTATAAGTTTTATAATTAATTCTTCAAAGAGAAAGGTCTTGCGGCGCAGGACCTTTTTCAAATATATTTTTCTGCCTGCCTGATTTCGACAGATTCCTTAAGTCCAAAGTGTTAAGATAACATTGATAGTTTCGAAAACAAAAGGATGCAAAGGAGATGCCAAGATGGACAAGCAAACAAATATACTCACAAATACACAAAACGTTATACCAGTAAATACACGTACAATAGGAGCACCAGAGGGAATATATATTCTATATCTAGAGGATTATGTACATACATTTATCAAAAAACTTCTGTCAGATAACAATGCACAATGCGTGCCAATAGGAGAAAAACAATACCAGGAATACCAGATAGAAAAGACCCTGCAGCAGGATATTGCGCTATATGGCAGATCAGTAGAAGAAAACGGAAGATATAGGATTGTGATATCAGGGGCAGCCGTTTCAGATGGAGGCCGCGATAAAATCCAGCAGATGAACAATACCTACTTTCCTTCATGTACCTATATTGGAAATGCGGGGGTAAGTCTGAACAAGGATTCCAGACTGCGGCTGGAGCTGACGCTGCGCAGTACTAAAGTGATTTTGGATGATTTTTACATATATTATGACCAAAATGAGGAGATGCAGAATTATCTGATAGAATGGAATACCACAAGGGAGAACGACAAGGGTAAAGTGATATTGTCCCCGACAGAACATGACACACATATAAGAAGTAACACAAATGATGCCGCCCGACTCAGCAGAATCACACAGGCATACAACCGCGAGGAGGCAAAAGTCAGCTTTATGTGGAACGTTATGAATGTCCTCTGCCTTGGTTTTGTAGTGTGTGTTATGGCATACGGTATCATTTCCGTGAATAATTACAATAAAATGCAGCGTATGCAGGCCAATATCGACTACTGTCTGGCATTTGTTGCGGAGAACACTTCCTTTCACATCAATGCTCCGCAGACAGATATGGACAAAACACAGACAGCGTCCACACTACAGCAAAACGTGCAGACTGAAAATGTGAGTGCAAAGCAGGAGGAAACGCAGGAAATCGAGGCATACACAGACGGGACGCAGGAAGAGGCGGCGCCTGCTGTGGAAACAGGAGCTTCTGCTCAGGATTCACAGCCCACACAGGAACTGACTCAGTCGGAGGAAGCACCACAGACAACGCAGGCATTGGCACAGGCAGTGGTATCAGAAGCACAGGATAATACGGCACAATCAGCCGTGGAGACAAATGCTCAGCCAACCCAGGAACAATCAACAACTCCACAATACTATATTGTCCGCAAAGGGGACACGCTCAGAACGATTTGTTATGATATTTACGGGGATTACTCCCGAGTCGATGAGATATGCCAGTGGAACAATATCGACAATCCCAATAATATTCTTTATGGACAAAAGCTTTTACTTCCCTGAAAATAATGTTATACTGTATCTGTTCAACCATAAAACGATGACATGCTTGAACAGATACAGTATTTTTATAAGCAGTAATCGAGGTATACGGATGGCGGAAATAAGAGATTTCAACAGAAATCAATACCTTTTAAAGGGTGGAGTCAATAAGAAAAGCAAAGAGAAAAAGAACGACCGCGACAAAAAATCAATGGATAGCATGTTAGCGCGGCACAGACAAGTGAAGTTGTATACAGTTCTGGCAATATTAGCACTCGTTGCTGTCGTCGCAGCAGGGTCTTATATCAGTTGGAAAAATAAAATGTACATAGATTATGAAGTCATTCAGCAGAGCGAATGGGTCAGAGCATCCGAATCAAAGAGCATCAATATCAAAGGCACACTCTTTACATATAGTAATGATGGAATGAGCTGTGCGGATTTAAAAGGAAAAACAATCTGGAACCAGACGTATGAGATGCAGAATCCAGAGATAAGGCTCTGCGGAAGGACAGTTGCAGTCGGGGATTATAATGGCAGAAAAATTTATGTTGCCAACACCCAGGGAATGATCGGAACAATAGAGACCACAATGCCAATCAGGGACTTCTGCGTGTCATCCAACGGTGTAGTGGCGGCAGTTTTGGATGATTCGGCAGTCACTGCCATATATTTATATAATGCTGCGACCGGAGAAGCACTTGCAGATTTCAAGACCAGAATGAGCAATTCTGGCTATCCGATTGCGCTCGATATCTCGAGTGATGGAAGCCTGGCAGCCGTTTCCTATATCAAGGCCGAAAAAGGGAAATTGGTATCTGATATTGGTTTCTACAATTTTTCGGCAGTTGGACAAGATTATATAGACAATTTTGTGAGCGGCTATGGATATCCGGAGGCAGTAATTCCTATGGTACATTTTATGGGAAATGATACCGTGTTTGCGGTGGCGGATAACCGTCTGATGTTTTTTAAGGGACGACAAAGACCAGAAAGCTTGTCGGAGAATATGATATCAGAAGAAATACAGAGCGTATTTTATGATGAGAACCACGTAGGACTTGTCTTTTACAATACTGCAGCAGAGACTGCCTATCGCGTTGAAATCTATGATACCAATGCCAAAAAGGTCAGCGAGATTGCATTTGATATGGAATATAAAGAAATTTTATTTGATACATCAGGGATTATC